>JAZFSW010000351.1:0-3179 GCA_036446375.1 Desulfobacterales bacterium
CACTTCACACTTGCCGCTGGGGCAAGACCGGCCCCTTTCAGGGGCAAACCAAGGCATGGTCCTTTGGGCCAGGATGCTTTACTGCTCCGTCCTTTATCCAATAGACAAATACATCCCCCTTTCAGTCAATTTCCTTGCAAAGAACGATTTCTGTGTTAGAACTGACAAAGGTAAGAGGCATCGGTCGTCGCCTTTGGCTATGACCCGACAGGTCGGCCGTCTCCTTGGGCGTGGCCGACGCGTAAGGCGCAAAGCACCACTGATTAGTATTGAATAAGAAGTTGTGCCAGTCTCTGCGCCTTCGCGCGAAAACATATCCCTACAGAACCGAGTCGAACCCAGAAACACAGGAGGTAAATCAATGAGCTATCGGATGCAGATCGGTACGATCATCATGGCTATCTTGCTCTTCGGGTGCCAACACCCCGTCGGACAGATCGACTCATCTCCGGTCTTTATCAGTCCGGAAACCGGATCCGGGAAGCCCTGGACTTCGTTGGATTTCCTGAACGATCCGGATGATTTTCAGTTTGCCATTGTTGCCGATCTCCATGGGGGGTATCGCAGCGGCGTTTTCGAGGATGCTGTTGGGAAGGTCAATCTGATGCAGCCCGAGTTTGTACTGAGTGTCGGTGACCTTATTGCCGGCTATACCGAAGATGAGACAACCATCGACAGCCAGTGGGCGGAATTTGAAGAACGCCTCGCGCCGCTGGGGATGAAGTTCTTCTTTGTTCCCGGCAACCATGACCTGTCGAATCTGACGATGACCCGGGAATGGGAAGAACGATTTGGCCGAACATTCTACCACTTCATTTATCGGAATGTCCTCTTTCTCTGCCTGAACAGCGAGGATCCACCGGACACGCATATCGGCGATGAACAGATCGCGTATGTCGGCAAAGTGCTGGCCGAAAATCCGGACGTTCGGTGGACCTTCACCTTTGTACATAAACCCCTGTGGCTTGAAAAAGATACCGGCTGGGAAAAGATTGAGGCCCTGTTGGCCGGTCGTCCCCACACCGTGCTTGCAGGGCACCATCACACCTACACAAAATACCAACGCCATGGCCAGAGCTACATCAGATTGGCAACCACCGGCGGTGCCAGTCAGCTGGGCGGCCCTGACCAAGGCCAGTTCGATCACATTACCTGGGTGACAGTGACCGATAAAGGACCGATTATCGCCAACCTTGCCCTGGATGGGATCCTGGATGAAAATGTCGCAACGGAAGATTCTATACAGCTGCTTGAAACGTTGATGTCAGGGCGATGGCTCGACATTGGCAGCGTTGTGGTCGAAAGCGGCGGCTTCACAAAGGGCACAGTGAATATCAACCTGACCAATAGCAGCGCTGTCCCCTTGAACGTCCGGGGGGATTTCAAGCCCCATAGCCAGCTGGCACTGTCAAAGGGCAGCATCGATGTGACTGTTTCACCGGGGGCCACAGAAACCGTAACGGTGGGGATCAAAGCGGCCCTACCGATCAAGCTGGGGGATCTTGTCCCCGTCGAATTGAAAATCTCCGCGATCTATGATGCCCCGGGTCGTCTGCCGATTGTCTCTGACGGCACCTATCAGATCGATTTTCATCACAGCTGGCAGGGGCCGGAACGCATCCGGAACGGTGGGTTTACACAGGGGATGGAAGCCTGGCAGACCGCTACGAAAACACCCGAATCCGGCACGGTTTCGGGGGAATCTGAAAATCTCGAGGTCTCGGTTTCCCTGGCAGATCCCGCGTGGGCGATTGTCGCATTTCAGCCCGTTGGTACCTTGAAGGCCGGTGTCGATTATCAGTTATCCTTCAGCGCCAGGGGTGTCGGCCAGCCAGGTGTCATTAGTGCCGTCTTTAAGAACGGCTTTGCCGCTGGCCCGAATGTCCCCATCCGGGTCGACGGACAGGCGAAAGAATACCACCTCACAAGCCTGACGACATCGATGGCAGGCTACATGCTGAATTTTCAGATCGATGGAGCAGAAGATATCGAAGCCGCTACGTTCATGTTGATACTTTCCCAGGAAAATGAAGTGATCGTCGATGATGTTTCCCTGCGATCTGTTGACAAAGAGAAAATGCCTTAAAGGGGGTAAGCATGAAACATAGATATGGATTTGTTTGGTTGCTGGCAGTTCTTATTCTGCCCGGTGTCGCATCGGGGAAGGCATCTAAAAGTGACTGGAATGACCAGACCTCGGTTATGGTAACGGTGTATAACAGCAATATCGGACTGGTGAAAGATGTGCGAAAGATCAAGCTGCCCAAAGGGGAGGGGGAGCTGCGGTTTATGGACGTGGCGTCCCATATCATGCCGACCACCGTGCATGCCGTATCGTTGAATGATCCCGACGCACTGTCCATCCTTGAGCAGAACTATGAATACGATCTGATCAATGGGCGAAAACTTCTCGACAAATACGTGGGAAAGAAGATCAAAATTGTGAACTGGAATCAGTTTCAGGACAGAAAGGAATCTGTCGAGGCGATCTTACTGAGCAATAACGACGATCAGATCTATAAGATAGACGATGAGATATATCTGGGCCATCCCGGCTATAAGGTTTTGCCCAAGCTGCCGGAAAACCTCATCGCCAAACCGACCCTTACATGGCTATATCAGAATGGCAGTCGAAAGGCTCACAGTCTCGAGGTGTCATATCTCACACGAAATATCAGCTGGAAGGCGGACTACGTACTGGTTCTGAATAAAGCCGATGTGGCTGCCGACCTGTCCGGGTGGGTTACCGTGGACAACAAAAGTGGGGCTACCTATAGAGATGCCCGGTTGAAGCTGGTTGCCGGTGACGTCAATCGTGTCAAGGATAGACCGGGTGTTTTGCGGTCTGCGATGGCCGAAATGCGAACGGTAAAAAGGAAGCAGTTCAAAGAGAAAGCGTTTTTTGAGTATCACATATACGATCTTCAGCGAAAGACCACGGTCAAAGATAAACAGACCAAACAGATCCGCCTGCTTGAGGCGTCCGATATCAAGATTCGTAAAACGCTTCTTGTCCATGGCACCCGCAGCTACTTCAGAAGCAAATATACCGGTCAGGAGCTGAAACAACCGGTTAATGTCTATATCGGATTTGACAATTCCGAGACCAACCACCTGGGGATGCCCCTTCCGGCCGGTACCATGCGCCTGTATAAGGCCGACGATGATCGGAGTCTTCA
>JAZFSW010000352.1:0-3888 GCA_036446375.1 Desulfobacterales bacterium
TCTCCGATTTCCTTATACATAACCTTTTCTTCGACGCCGCGCTGCTTTTGGCCGGCACTGTCGTATAGGGATTTGGATTGGTTGCAGATCGCCCCCCATACTGCTTGAACGTGAAAACCGGGCAACGCAGTGCATTCTTCCGTTACACCATCGCCGCCGGAGCACTTGCCGTCTTTAACCATGAAGTAGTAAGCAGCCAATTTGCGGCCGCCAGCCAGAAGCCTTTCCGGCGGATGGCTGTAGATCTCACTGAATCCCCATGCTGTATCCGCCGGCAGATTCGCATCTTCCAGCATCTTGGCACCAGCCTTACCACACGCCTCACACCATTCCTTCGATCCAAACTCTCCCACAGGTTCTGAATTAGCCATTGTGTTTCTCCTTTTCATGTTAACTTCTTTTTAACCACGGATCTTTCACAGAAATCTCACTGAAAGGCCTAAGAACGGGAATGCTCCCCACCAATTGGGTACTGTTCCTTCAATTCTCCGTGCTTTTCCGTGGTGAATGTCGTCGTTTGCAGAGATCTTCTGTCCTGAGCCCTGAACGCCGAACACGACAGGCCCGGTGTGTCAGTGTTCGGGTGTCAGGAAAGTGCCAACGGAAAGATCTGAACGTCGAACATCCAACATCGAACATCGAACATCGAATGAAAAACCGACCACCAAGTGCAGGTGCCTGACACCTGACACCTGAAACCTGCATCTCTTCAAGCCGGAACGGCGCAAACCTGAGACCTATCCCTTTGGATCGTCCTCAAGCAACTTCACCGTACCGGTATCACCATCTACGGAGATCATCTGGCCATGCTTGATTCGAATGGTGCTCGTGCCCGTTCCCACAACAGCCGGGATGCCGTATTCTCTGGCCACGATGGAACCGTGTCCCAGAATGCCGCCCATGTCGGTTACCAGCCCCGATGCGTGGGCAAACAGGGGCGTCCAGGCCGGGTTGGTCATGGGGCATACGAGAATCGAACCGGGCCTCATTTTATCAAATTCCCCCGGTGTGTTGATCAGGCTGGCCGGTGCGGTGATCGTTCCGGGACTGACCGGGACGCCCATCATGGTATCGGAGTCGGGATCGTTGACAAACTGTGTTTCCTTGAACTTGACACCGGGATCCTCGCTGGCATCGAAAGGAACAGTTCCCGGTGGGTGCAGACGCTTTCGGGCTTCTCGCAGCTCGAAACGCTCGGCTGTCAGTTGCATGTACTCCGGTACAGCCTTGTTCTCCTTCCGCGCTTCAATCGCCTTTTTCAGTTCGTCCGTATGCAGATAGAAGACATGATCCCTTTCGGCAAAGGTGCCGACGTCTACCAGTCGCTGCCCGAGCTCCAGGGCCAGAGGCCGGAGTGCCGGCCAGGGCATATACAGATAGAACATCACTTCCTCACGTATGTAGTAGAAGCGATGGGTAAACCAGTGGCGAAACCGGAACTGCCAGTACTTCAGACCCTCAAGAAGCGGCAGGATCTCTTCCATTGCCTTTTCGCGCTTCTTTAGCGCCTTGACTTCATGGTTCTTCGGGTCGTAATCCTTGTTGGATATCATTGTCTTCAGCGTGGCCAGGAGTCCGGACGGATCTTCAAGGGGCAGGGGCTCGGCAAAGTCCAGGCTGTAGCCCAGATGGCCATAGATACTGAGGTATTCATTGATCGCTTCCACCACAGGACCGCTGCCCGGTTGCTGCTCTATTATACGCATCATGCGCTTGGCCGGGGTGGTGATGACCAGCTCTGCCAGGGCCTCATCCGCCCGGATCTTCTTGGCAATCTCAAACAGGTGCTCATTGGCTTCCATGGTCTTGGACTTAAAGCCGCTGAGGAACTGGCCGCTGGTGAAGTGGTGGTCCGGCAGCGCTTCCCGCAGGAATGCCTGCAGTTGGTCGTCTGTCGATTTTGCCACGCCGAACGTGTGACCGCCGTTGCTGCACCAGTACATGCCGCCGGCAATAGCAGTTTCACAGATGCCCCTTAGCAACTGCTCATCGGTTGCCGTCTTGGGGTCCACCTTCCCCCATTCCTCGGATGTTGCTATGATGTCGGGCTTTGCGCGATCGTAGAACCCTTTAATCTGGTTTTCGTTGACTTGGGTTCTATTGAAGGCGCCAAACGTCGGGTTCTTGCTCTTGGGCTGGGTGACCAGACCGGCCACATCTTCGATGTCCGTGGTCTCGGCCCAATCGTCAAATACCTTACGGTCTTCGGGTGTAAGGTCAGCAAGAAAGAGTTTCAGGTCATGGCCTGCCATCTCAGCGTTATTCTTCTGAAAATCTGCGACCTTTTTCTCATACTCCTTTTTCTGCTGTTCGGATAGCTCCTTCTTTTTCTGAACCTGGGCATCGGCTTTTATCTCTGCGGCATCCATTTCCGCAGCGGTCATCGCCTGGGCCTGTTTTGCTTTCCTCGCTTCAATGACCTGCGGCCAATCGAAACGCTGATAGGCATAACCGTTCAGCGATACGAACGTGGGACCGCCACCGACCATGTAGCTCGGATGCTTCTTTCCTTTTGAAACCGTTTCCAGACCCTCAGACAGATACAGCTCATCGAACAGCGGGGTGCATGGGTCCGGGATATTCTCGATGATCTGGCGCCGGGCAAGAATCTGTGCCGGCGGAATCGGTACCCAGTCCACCTCTATTGGCTGGGGAGGGAGGTTTGTAATGGGACGGGATTGCAGCATATACAGCTTGTCATCGTGGAACGCCCACTCGATATCCTGGGGAACGCCTTTGAAATGTGCTTCGGCTTTCAGCGCGAGCGTTGCCAGTTCCTTGATTGCATCGGCCGAAAGGGACGATTCGCTGCGATCGCTCTCTGCGATATCTTCCAGCCGGGTTCCCTGGTCGCCATCGGAGACGATCTTCTGCTCTTTTGCACCGATCAGCGTTTCTTTGGCCGTCAGCGTCTTGCGGTCCAGGATATACGTGTCCGGTGTCACTTGTCCTCCCACCACCGCTTCGCCCAGACCGAAACTGGAATTGATAATCATCTCGGAGCGCTCACCGGTTGCCGGATTGGCGGTAAACAAGATGCCGGAGACATCGGAGGCGACCATGAGCTGGACCACAACCGCCATGGCCACTGCATCCTGCTCAATCCCCATCTCATGGCGATAGGCGATAGCCCGGGGGGTCCAGAGGGATGCCCAGCAGTCCCGGACGGCCGCAACGATCTCATTTGCACCGCGAACGTTCAGGTAGGTATCCTGCTGGCCGGCAAAAGACATATCCGGCAGATCTTCCGCATTGGCAGAAGAGCGCACGGCCACCGGTGGATTCTTACCATCCACGGCATCATAGGCCTGGCGGATTTCAGCGGCAATCTCATCTGATAGCGCCGCCTGCTTGAAAAGGTCCTGAATGGCCACCGATGCGGCATCGAATGATAGGGTGTATTCGCCGATCTCCGGCTTTGCCAGATCAATGATGGTTTTCTGAAGGTTGTTCTCTTTTACAAAGCGCCTGTAGGCTGCGGTTGTCAGATAGAAACCACCGGGAACCGCGAGTCCGGCATTTGCCATTTCTGCCAGCGATCTTCCTTTGCCACCCACCACTTCCAGGGTGGCCTCTTTCGTGTTGAGGGGTAATATATGTTTGTCGGTCATTGATATGCTCCTTGTCTTTCATTTATAGGCTCAGTAGAGCCCATATGGATCATTTCGTGTCTGGCCTTCTCACCCGGAACAGTTGGGGTAGCCACACCGAAAATAGGTTCCTGAACCGTCTGCAACGTTCTGCAGCACGGTCAAGATTGATGGCGTCGTAGAAAGTCTCCATCTACTGCGTTATAGCGTCTGGCCAGACGTTCGACATACGGAATGTATGAGATACAGCCCCGAAAGCCTAGCCAACCACTATGCCTTGTATATGAAGATTTCCACT
>JAZFSW010000353.1:0-2163 GCA_036446375.1 Desulfobacterales bacterium
CGACCCACCTGGGGGCGGGCTATATTTTACTCTTGTGAAAAACTCGCCTATTTATTAGGTATACAGTTGATAATCCTATATACTGCACAGGAACCGGTATCAAACGAACCGGCATTTCTGGTAAGAAAGGACACAAAGACATTCATGGAGAGTCATGCACAGGAAGAGAATATACAACCCGGGCCCCTCGAAGGCATACGAATCGTAGAATATGCCATCTGGCACGCCGGCCCGGGAGCAAGTGCCATTCTGGGTGATATGGGTGCTGAGATCATCAAGATCGAATCGCTCCAAGGCGATCCGGAGCGCATGCAGAAGGGCCTCGGTGGCCTGAAGTTTGATCTGGGCGGCAACTCTGAAAGGAGTTTTCTGTTTGAATTGTCCAACCGGAACAAGAAGGGGATCTGCCTCGATATCAAGACAGAGAAGGGGAGGGCTGTTTTCCATCGGTTGGTGGAAAGTGCGGACGTATTCCTCACCAATCTGCGCAACAGCACCAAACCCAAACTCGGCATTGACTATCCAAGTCTGGCAAAGATCAATCCGAAGATTGTCCACGCCAGTGTTTCCGGATTTGGAACCAAGGGGCCGATGCGTGACATCGGGGCATTTGATCCCATGGGACAGGCTGTTTCAGGGATGATGTTCCTAACGAGCGATGATGAACCGGTACTGCTGCAAACGGTTATCCTGGACCAGATGACATCGATCGCCGCCAGCCATGCGATTGTATCGGGTCTTTTGGTCCGGGAGCGGCAGGGCATCGGACAGGAAGTCCATGTCTCTCTTTACAGTTCTGCGCTCTGGCTTACCCACGCCAATCTTCTCGTAACGAGTCTGATGAAGAAAAATCCCATCGGCCGGTGGGATCGACTCGGGAGCACGCCACTGAGGAATTGCTATCGGTGCAAAGATGGGGAATGGATTATGGGAACCAACCAGCCCGAATCCAAATTCTGGGAAATGTTCTGCCGATTGACCGAACAGCCACAGTTGCTCGAGGATACGCGTTTCAAGGATGAGGGAAGCCGATCGAAGCATATACCTGAGCTGATGGCGGTGTTTGATGAGGTTCTTCTCACCAAGACCCGGGACCAGTGGATAGCGTTGTTTCAGGAAAATGGTATGATGTTTGCGCCGGTTCAGAAACTCGAAGAAGTTCTTGATGACCCCCAGGCCCTGCTAAATCACTATGTGGAAGATTTTGACCACCCGGAGTTCGGGACGGTGAAGGTGCCGGGATTCCCCGTGTCCTTCAGCGCCAATCGAACCGGTACCCGTACGGCTGCCCCCCTGCTTGGCGAACACACAGATTCGGTTTTACAGGATATCGGATATTCCCCACCAGAGATTGAGAAACTGAAAGATGAAGGTATCATCAACTGAAAGCCTATCTGATGAATGATGAGTATATACCCAATGGACACGCCACACCAGAATGATGAGTTGCATCAGGCCCAGGTTGACAATCGTGATTTGAAGGCCACGATCGAGGCCATGCGAGAGAAGCTGGACCAGCTTCACGCAGATACTCAAGGCAGAATCCAGAATGCCGTGGCTGCAGCCAACGATGAGATCATACAGCTCAAAGCCACGGTAGGCGCCCTCCGTGAAGAAATGGAAGAGATGCGGTTTGACAAGGAGAAGAGTGTCCAGGCCGCAATTGTGTCTTCCACTGAAGAAAATACCCAGCTTAAGGCAACCATAGCTGCTTTGCGTGAGGAATTGGAGCGGAAAGAAGTCGAACATATGGAAAAAACCCAGCATGTGGAGCGGCAATCCAGGGATGAAGCCGCTCAGTTGAAACAGATGGTTCAGGCTTTACGGGGAAAAATGGAGGCATCCGGTGCCGACGAATAATACAAAAAATACGGTGGGGAAAAAGAGCCGCGGCAATTCGCCGACCAGCATGCGTTACAAGCTTCATCAGGCAGAAATCCTGCTCAATGTCACCAAGACGATTGCCGCCTTCGAGACACTCGATGAAGTGCTGATGGCGCTGGTGGAGGTAACCACCTCTGAGCTGAACGCAGACCGCGGAACGATTTTCATGAATGATGCGGAGACCTCGGAGCTCTATTCCCGCACAGCCATGTGTAACCTGACACGAGAAATAAGGGTGTTAAATACAGACGGTATCGCAGGCCATGTGTTTACAAGTGG
>JAZFSW010000354.1:0-2627 GCA_036446375.1 Desulfobacterales bacterium
TGTGGCAGCTTCTCCTGTGGGCCGTTCAACCTGATTTCCTTGCCACAATCACGTATCGGCTGATGACGCCGAGGGTCCTTTTTTTCTGCATCGCATTGACCATATTTCCGGTGAACCGTTCTGAGGACAGGGGGGCCTGAATGATATGGGTTTCCTCCCAGCCGCTTCTATCGAGAATGCCGAGGTAATCTCTGATGAGAATGGCATTTTCCCGCGTTTCGTCTCTGGCAGGGGTTCGCTGAAAATCTCGCCAATCCGCATTGATCAATGCGATTCGGCAGGTCGGTTCGGTGTGTCGATGGGTCAGGGAGAGAAACTGCACCATGAAATCCAGATACGATTCTCTCGACATGCCGGATATCGCCTTGGGATCGTAATCCCCCGATTTCTTACTGAAATAGGGAGGATCGAAGATGACCAGATTCGGCTTGTCCTTGCCTTTTATCGGCCAGGTCATATGGTTTTCATCCCAGAAATGGGTTTCGATTTCAGGGCGTATATCCAGCCGGTCCACCATGTCGAAGCTTCGACACCGCCGGTTCAAAGCCAGACAGGTGTCCGGGACAACGCCGCCACCGGTCGTGGGATCCAGCACCTGGTCTCCTTGATCGGAGAAATAATAGAGGATATGCCCGATCATCTGGGCAGGGATCCGCCCCGGCCAGTCATCGCCAAAGCGCATGTCACAGTTGTTCCAGAACCAGTAGTCCCATGTTCGTATTTTCCAACCCAACGCTTCGAAACGCTCCCGGTCGTCTTTTCCTTCAAGCGCCACGGACCAAACCAGCGGCTCCGGTATCGCGTGCTTTTTGGCGACAGCATCCACTGTGGCGCCGCCGGCAAGGGCTTTCCCAATGGTCTCAAGCCATTTCTTGTCCTGACAATATCTCTTTGCCGTTCTCCAGTTGATTCCCAGATTCGAAGCAACGATTTCCATGGGGATGCCCAGCCGGTGCATTAACTGGGCTTTGACCATCGAAACGAGAGGAATCGTCTCCCGCACTCGCCCCTGTTCGGCAAGGTTCTGTCTCCCTATCTCCTTTTCAGCGATCGCTTCGATCTCTGCCGCACTGAAATCTTTCAATCTTCTTATTCCCGGGGAGGATCCTTTACGCCGATCCTTTTGCGTGCGGGGTGGGGCGGATTTATTCACGAGGGCTTCAAATCGCTCTTCCGAAACTCTGTTGAGTTTTTCAAGCGCCCAGGTCTGCGATCGGTTCAGTTCATGGTCAACGGATGCATCTCGAACGCTCTGAGGAGCCTGTACCAGCAAATTCAGGTCATGGGTGTAAAAAGATCGCCATTCCAATGACTTAGGCAGATTTTTGAAGAGTTTCTCTACATGTCCCACAAATCTGTGGGACGTCAGTTTTGCGGTATCGGCAACCCTATTGCCCCTTTGCTCACTTCTTCTAACCGCATCCAATCTGCTCAATAATGTCTTGACCCGATCCACCGGATCCGGCCCCATCGAAACATATTCCGGGACATCGATGAGTTCTGCGTCAACCAGTCTGACGGTGGCTTCGATCGTTTCAAAAACCGTCAGATCTTCCCGTTGAATATTTTCCGTTGCCGACAAGCGTTGCGCCGCAATGTCGTCGGCCTCCAGAATCCTGGCTTCTATCGTCATGCCCGTAGTGTAATCCCGAATGGCCCTGAACCGTCGTTCGCCGGCGATCAATTCATACCCTTTTCCCAACGGCCGGACCAGAATGGGGAAGATCAGACCCTCCCGGGTGATGCTCCTTGCCAGTTCCTTGAGTTTTTCCGGATCGAAGTTCGTGCGTTGTTGAAAGGGGGAGGGAACGATATTCTTAAGGGAAAGCGTTTTGAAGGTATGATTCTTCGGAGACATGTTTTCTACCCCGTGACCTTTGAATTTCTCCTCACAGCAGATTTCCTGAATTGTAATATCAGTAGGTTACAATTCCAATTCTTTCAAAATGCGGTGTTTTTCAAAGGTCTCACCCCGTGAACCTGCCCTGAGATTGCTGAAAGGGGTGTCTATAACCCCGTACGCGCTATCGCCGCATGATCCGGTTTTCCAACCAGGGAGATCTGTAAATCGTGCCCTCTGCTGCCGAGAGATCCGCCGCGGATCCGGAGCGTACCTGCTGCGAGATACCCGAGGCTTCCGGACATGTCCCGTCGGTTCGATAGGCAAGAGCTGCGGCCAGTCGTCTTTCGGCCGGATCGCCGAGGGCATGCGTATAGTCGTCGGCAACGGCGCATCCCGGAACCGGAGTGCCCTCGATCGGATCGGTGTTTTCGGCTGAAAACCCATCGGTGTAATCGCCAAAGCCTTTGGCATTGACCCCCCTGAAATTAATCGAAAAGTAGGTGGTGCCACAATTTTCAAACAGGTAAAACCCGTAGGGTTTGCCGCAGGTTGTCGAGCCGATCTGTATCACCTCAATATCAACACCGCGCAGACCGTTGATTATCGATTCACTCGCAGAACAGGTACCCCAGCCGGTTAAGATATATACGCGAGCCAGATCAAGGCTTGGCAGTGCCACTCCCTGAGGTGCGGAGATGCCGCGAGTGGTATTATAGAACAGCGATGGGGTGAGAAGCTCACCGGATACGGGGTTGACCGTCGTGTGTTTGTCATTGAATTGAAG
>JAZFSW010000355.1:0-3706 GCA_036446375.1 Desulfobacterales bacterium
CAGCATTTCAACTATACTTAGGGTTCAAATACAGTGAACGGGTGAACTACCCTCATCTGTAAGGTGAGAGGTTCCCATCGTCCAGGAGAAGGACTCGTTTGAAAAAAGATACAAAGATATTAAAGCCCATCGTCATTGGAAGACGACTGGCGGAACTTAAACACCGGCTCAGACAGGTAGCAGAGGCGTGGACGGTAGATGACTATGAATCCTATCTGGATTTTTATGTCCACATCCTGCCAAGGATCATGGATGCAGAACGGTGCACCATCTACATTATTGAAATGGGCACAGAAAAGATCTGCTCCATGTTCGGAACCGGTATCCAGAAAATGCAGATTCAACCGCCGCGAAAGGGCAGCATTGCCGGGGAAGTCATCTCCACAGGAAAAGGAATCATCAAGAATGACATGGAACAGTCCGAAGGCTTTCACACCCGTGTGGATGCCAAGACGGGATTTATCACCCAGAACAGTGTTTGCCACCCGATAAAGAGCCTGACCGGTCACGGAGTTACCGGCGCCATTCAGCTACTCAACAGAAACAGTGGCCCCTTTATGGCCGAAGATCTGGCGCTGCTGGAAGAGATTGCGGATTACCTTTCTACGTCTATCGAAAGCATCATGCTCAATCAGGAGATTCTACGGATCTCGGACCAGTTGAACAGAGAATATGAGCGCCGTGGCAGAGGCTTTTTCCTGGATACGCCCTTTGTCGCCGAAAGCGCCGCCATCCAGGAAGCACTCAGTCTTGTAGAATCGGTCAGCAACACCCCGGTAAGCGTTTTAATCCAGGGGGAAAATGGCACCGGAAAGGAGCTCATTGCGCGAATGATCCATGAAAGCAGCGATCGACAGGATGGCCCGTTTGTCGCGGTCAACTGCTCTGCGATTCCGGAAAACCTGATGGAGAGTGAGTTCTTTGGTTACGAAAAAGGCGCATTTACCGGCGCCGAGGGTCAACGCAAGGGCCGCTTTGAAGAGGCGAAGGCCGGCACTCTGTTTCTTGATGAGATCGCCGATATGCCGCCCAGCATCCAGCCAAAGTTCCTGAGAGCTATTCAGGAAAGCGAAGGGAGCCGTCTGGGCAGTAACGATGTCATCGCATACGACTTTCGTCTTCTATGTGCCTCAAACAAGGACCTGAGGACCCAATTGGAAAAGGGTGCCTTTCGGGAGGATCTGTTTTTCAGACTTTTTTCTGTGGAAATCCGGGTGCCGCCGTTGAGAGACAGGGCAGAAGATATCATTCCCATGTCCACAACCTTTCTGGAAGATATTTGCCGGTTATTCGATAAGAAGATTGCCGGTTTTTCCCCCGGGGTGCTGAAACTGTTCGAAACCTACAGGTGGCCCGGAAACGTGCGCCAATTGCGCCATGAGATCGAGCGTCTCGTTGCGTTGACACCACCCGGTGAGACCATTAAGCCGGACAAGTGTTCTCCGGAACTCCTGGGTACCGACACGCAGAGGCATGATCCCGAATTGCATCTTGATTCCACCCTTCCGAATCAGGTCAGGGATCTGGAAATCAGACTAATCGGCAGCGCCCTGAAGAAAACAGACGGCAATCGCGCAAGAGCGGCTAAAGTGTTGGGAATAACCCGGCAGGGATTGTATAAGAAGCTAAAAAGATATGAGATAGCATGACGATAGCGAATTACCACGCCGTTAACGTACGAGCGGCCCGGAACACTATCAAAACCTCGGTGTTGGTCGAACGGTTGCGCTGCTCGCCTCGTTGAGCGTCTACCGGTTGCGTCACGCCATACCATGATTGCACTGATTTCACCCGTTACCCGTCTAACGAAAGCCGTAACGAGCCGCCCAACCGCAACCGATGGCCTTAGTTCCTTCAACGATTAGGCCGGTTCCACCTTGCGGGATTCAGGTCAGAGGTGAAGTTCACATAGAGAAGAGGATCGCCTTCTGCGCTATCCTTTCGCGTGAAGCCGATAGGCAAGCTGGGTGGTTGTCGTTATGCAGCTGCCGACATGATAAATCATATTTCTGAAGGTGTTTGAAAGGCCGTCGAATTCCTTTTCTATTCCTTGCGTATCAATCTTTTCCATTTCCAGATCGTCAGAACCCATTACAGAAGCGAGCCGGGGTTCATGGCCATAATCCAGAAACGGGTTGTACCCGAAGATATCGTCTTTCTCGAGAGCGAGCAGCGGTAGCATCCCTTTCTCAGTTTCCCCAACGATATATGCGTTTCCCCGCTGGACTCGATATAGATCCTCGCCGGCTGCCCCTTTTTCAGTAATCACCTTCTTATCCTTTGCAAACCCATTGGCAGCACAGGTTCTGTCATCCAGGTCAACAACTCTGTCGGTGACCTTAACCAGCCGGTTGTCAAGGCTAAGGATAAGCTTCTGGAAAATGGGTGACAAGGATGAATATTCACGTTGGAAACGTTCTGCGCTCAGGGTAAACAAGCAGACATTTCCTTCCGGATATATCGAAGCACTCCGGCTGTATTCACCGAAAAGCAGCGCTCTGAACGATCCGATATATGATCCCACACCCAGGCGGACGACATCCAGAGAACCGCTGGGCGTCTTCCTTTTGATTCTCACGGTACCTTCATTGATGGCACTGATCCATTTGCCATGGCCGCCCTCCTTTATGATGCGCTTGCCATCGCTGAACACCTCTTCACCAACAACATAGGAAAAGTCCGTCAGCGGTCCCCTGATAATCGGCAGCTCTTCTCCCGCACCAGCTCTCTGTCCTTCACCGGATGAGTGCTCATCGATAGAGCAAGGGCCGATCTTCTGAATCTTTCCATCATCAAGTAACCGTAACGCATCCAGGACAATCTCCATCCGGCTCTGTTTGATCTGTGCCGGCACATGAACATCACCTTCACGAAATTCAAATTCTCCTTGGGTCCAACCGAACAACGAGTTGATGGATTCAATCCCTTTCAAAGAACCACAGGTTGACTGTATGGGGGTTCCCTTCTGGAAGTATATGAGGCCCTTTGCAGGCGCATATCGGCTCTTGAGGTGAAGTACGCCGGTATTGCGGTTTCCTCCGATGATCTGGAAAAGATCCGATAGGCCCAAGAAGGTAAGATTCCCCTTCAGTGCGTTGCTCTCGGACGCAGGCTGTGTGTCATCACATTGGGTTTTCATTTATAGCTCCTTTAGCAGATTACTTAATGTGAGTGAAAGACACTTTTTCAAGGTTTCGCCAACTCCATTTCCATTAAGTGCACTTGCCCTAAAGGAAGGGGCTTTCAGTTGTCTATTCAACTCTTTTTCCATTACTTCTCCGGACATGATAGGGATACCTTCCTGGCCCAGATCTCTCTTGTTATATTGTATCACCAGCGGGATCTTGAATATACTCACATCCTGTTCAGCCAGGTTCTGTTGAAGGTCTTTCAGCGACAACATGTTTGCCTTGCGCTGAATCGAAAGTGAATCTGCCACAAACACAATGCCATCGGCATGCTTTAGCACCAGCTTTCGTGTTGAGCTGTATTTTGCCTGACCGGGAACGGTGTAAAGTTGAACTTTGACATCGCACCCCTTAATCTTTCCAAGGCCAATGGGAAGAAAATCAAAAAAGAGCGTCCGGTCTCCTTTTGTCTTTATGGAAATCAGCTCACTGTTCACATATTTCTTCCCCGTCTTGAATATATGTTCTAAATTGGTCGTCTTTCCGCCTCGACCCGGACCATAGTAGACAATCTTACA
>JAZFSW010000356.1:0-9390 GCA_036446375.1 Desulfobacterales bacterium
CGAGATCACAGAACTATCGAAGATGCGCATTCCGACCATATCCGTGGTCTTTGGTGCCGCAACCGCGGGTGGCGCCTACCAACCGGGAATGAGTGATTACAATATTTTTGTCAAGAAACAGGCCATGGTGTCTCTTGGCGGACCGCCGCTGGTGAAGATGGCCACCGGGGAGGATGTCGATAAAGAGAGCGTCGGTGGTGCAGAAATGCACACGCAAATCTCCGGCCTGGGCGATTATCTGGCAGAGGATGAACAGGACGGCATTCGCATGTGTCGGGAAGTGGTTTCCCACCTGAACTGGCGCAAACAGGGCCCGGGGCCATCCCTGCCGCCGGATGAGCCGATCTACGATCCCGAAGAATTGCTGGGGATTGTATCCAAAAGTCTCAAAGAGGCCTTTGATATTCGCGAGGTCATCGCTCGTATCGTCGACGGTTCCCGCTTCGAGGACTTTAAACCGCGTTACGGACCGGAATTGGTTTGCGGCTGGGCATCCATCGATGGCTATCCCATCGGCATTCTCGGCAATAACGGAGCACTGATGTCAGACTCATCCGAGAAGGCCACCCAGTTTATCCAGCTCTGCAACCAGATCGACGTGCCCCTCCTGTTTCTCCACAATCTCACCGGCTACATCGTTGGGGCGGGCTTCGAACAGGGCGGCATCACCAAAAACGGCTCGAAGATGATCAATGCCGTGTCAAATTCGGAAGTGCCCCATATCACCGTCATCGTCGGCGCTTCTTACGGTGCAGGCAACTTCGGCATGTGCGGCCGTGCCTTCGGGCCACGCTTCGCCTTTATCTGGCCGACAGCCAAGATCGCGGTTATGGGGGGTAAGCAGATGGCCGGTGTCATGAGTATTGTCACCCGCAACGCTGCTGAACGGCGGGGGATATCGTTCGATGAAGAAGCGAACGCCATTCGGGCTGCCGCAGTCGAGCAGAATCAAGACACAGGTTCCCTGGCGCTGTATGCAACGGCCGCCGTTTCGGATGACGGTATGATCGATCCCCGGGATACGAGAAAATACATTTCCACTGTGCTTTCGGCCTGTCATAACAATAAGATAGAAGGCGCCAAAGGCTTCGGCGTCTGGCGGATGTAGACGATGTGTTTCAGCCCGGGAATCACAGGTTGGCGCGTGATTCCCCAGAATATAATCTATTACAAAGGACTATTCTAACCGTGCAAACCATTAAATCACACTTGGACACCCGTTCTGAGATCTACCGGAAGAATCGGGAAGATATGCTCGAAATGCTCGCGTATATCGACACGCAGCTTATTGAGGTTACCGAAGGGGGGGGAGAGGAGGCGATGGAACGCCTCCGTTCCCGGAACAAACTCCCGGTTCGTCAGCGTATTTCACTGGTGTTGGATCGAGATTCGCCGTTTATGGAAATCAGCCCTCTGGGCGGCTGGAATTCCTACGCCACAATTGGCGGCGGCTTGCTCATTGGCATCGGGGTCATATCCGATGTGGAATGTCTGGTTCTGGGGAATGACCCCTCCGTTCAAGCCGGCGCAATGACCGCGGTGAGCTCCAAGAAAATTATGCGCGGTCTCCAGATTTGCAGAGAAAACAGATTGCCTTATATCCAGTTCGTGGAATCGGCCGGCGGTGACCTCCGGGGAAATGCCAGTCGCGGCGGCGGCGGTGGCGGTGGTGGGGGCGGCGAAGAAGAAGAGAGAGACCCGTGGAAACCGCCCATACCTTCCGGAACGGGACACTTTGCTGCATCGGGGCGTATGTTTTACGAGATCACCGAGCTTTCAGGGATGCGCATTCCGACGATATCCGTCGTCTGTGGCACCGCGACGGCAGGCGGCGCCTATCAACCGGGAATGAGTGACTACAATATCTTTGTCAAGAACCAAGCCAGGGTATCCCTCGGCGGGCCACCGCTGGTGAAGGTGGCCACCGGGGAGGATGCCGATGCCGAGGAGCTTAGCGGTGCGGAAATGCACACCCAGATCTCCGGCCTGGGCGATTATCTGGCGGAAGACGAGCACGACGGCATCCGCATGTGCCGGGAGGTGGTTGCCCACCTGAACTGGAAAAAATGGGGGCCCGGCCCGTCCCTGCCGTCGGATGAACCGATCTATGATCCCGAAGAATTGCTGGGATTCGTCTCCAGGGACCTCAAAGAGCCTTTCGATATTCGGGAAATCATCGCCCGTATTGTCGACGGATCCCGGTTCGAGGACTTCAAACCGCGTTACGGACCGGAATTGGTTTGCGGCTGGACATCCATCGATGGCTTTCCCATCGGTATCCTGGGCAATAACGGGGCTCTGATGTCGGATTCCTCCGAAAAAGCTACCCAGTTTATCCAGCTCTGCAACCAGATCGATGTCCCCCTTCTGTTTATTCACAATATTACCGGATATATCGTCGGCACGGATTTCGAGCAGGGCGGCATCACCAAAGACGGTTCCAAGATGATCAATGCCGTCTCAAACTCGAAGGTGCCCCATATATCGCTCATTGTCGGGGCTTCTTACGGTGCAGGCAACTACGGCATGAGCGGTCGCGACTTTGGTCCCCGCTTCAGCTTTATCTGGCCGACGGCTAAAATAGCGGTCATGGGCCCGAAGCAGATGGCCGGCGTCATGAGCATTGTCGGACGCAATTCCGCCAAGCGCCGCGGCTTACCCTTCGATGAAGAAGCGGATGCCAAACGGGCTGCTGCCGTCGAGAAGAACGCAGAATACGGTTCCCTCGGTCTGTATGCGACGGCTGCCATGACAGATGACGGGATGATCGATCCCCGGGATACCAGAAAATACCTTTCCATCGTACTTTCTGCATGTCATTCAAACAAAATAGAAGGCGCCAAGGGTTTCGGCGTATGGCGGATGTGAACTATGACAAAATATATTACACGCGTATTGGTGGCAAATAGAGGTGAGATCGCTCGCAGGATTATCCGTTCAACCCATGCCATGGGCATCGGCAGCGTGGCGATTTACGCAGACGGCGATGCCGGTGAACCTTTCGTGAAAGAGGCGGACCAGGCCGTGGCACTGGGCGGTGCAAGCTCAACGGAAACCTATCTGGATATGGATAAGGTGCTGGCCGCGGCAAAACGGACCGGTGCCGACGCCATTCATCCCGGCTACGGATTCCTGGCCGAAAATGGGAATTTTGCCAAAAAGGTAACCGATGCCGGCCTTATCTGGATCGGCCCTTCGGCAGAAGCGATTGCCCAGATGGGGGATAAGCTTTCTTCCAAGCAGTTGATGCAGGATGCGGGCGTGCCAACCCTACCTGCCGCTGAGGTCAAAGCCGATGCGGATGCGACAGCCCTGGCAAAAGAGATCGGCTATCCCTTGCTGGTGAAGGCATCCGCCGGTGGCGGCGGCAAAGGGATGCATGTGGTTGAGTCTGAGGGTGAGCTGACCGAGGCCATTGAAAGCGCCCGACGGGAAGCGGCCGCCGCGTTCGGTGATGACACGATCTTTCTGGAGCGATGGCTAACCTCCTCACGGCATGTGGAAATCCAGGTTCTGGGCGACCAGCACGGCAATGCACTCCATTGCTTCGAGCGGGAGTGTTCGATCCAGCGCCGTCATCAGAAGATTATCGAAGAAGCGCCGTCGCCTGCCGTCGATCCGGACTTGCGTGAACGGATGGGGGCTGCAGCGGTGGCTGCGGCCAAGGCCATCGGATATACGTCGGCCGGAACGGTAGAGTTTCTCCTGGATGGCAAGGATTTCTGGTTCCTGGAGATGAATACGCGCTTGCAGGTTGAGCACCCGGTGACCGAAGAGATTACGGGTCGCGATCTGGTGCGGGAGCAGCTGCTCATCGCCCAAGGGGAGCCGCTGGGATTCTCCCAGGAAGATCTGTCCATTGACGGTCATGCCATCGAAGCGCGGATTTACGCGGAGGATCCGGAGAACGATTTCCTTCCTACCACGGGATCGGTACTCCTGTGGGAGCCTTCACACCTGGCCGGAGCCCGGTTTGACTCGGGCATCGAAACGGGCAGCAATGTGGGGATTGAATTCGATCCGATGCTGGCTAAAGTCATCGTCCATGCCCCAACCCGGAGGGAAGCTGCCCTTCGGTTGGCCCGCGTGCTCGAGACAACCCGCATACAGGGCGTTGTCACCAATCGCGATTTTCTGGTCGGCCTGTTGAAGACCGAAAGTTTTCTTGCAGGGGATACGACCACCGATTTTATTGAACGGATCGACCCCCCAAGGGTTTATGTGCCGTCCGAGTCGGAGATCGTGGAAGCGGCAATTGCGGCAGCGATGACCGCACAAGTGGACCGCAGGGACAAAACCAAGTCGCTGAAAAACTTGCCCACCGGATGGCGAAATACCGTGATGCCACCGGAAACGATTACTTACCGGAACGGTGAAGATGAACTGATCCTTGACTATCAGTCTCGGCGCGACGGGAGCTTCTGGGCCAAGTCAGGTGATTTGGAGTATCGCGTGCAAATCCAATCCCAGGAAGGGAACCAGATTGCCCTGGAACTGGACGGCCGGCACCTGTCCTTTACGGTAACATCTCAGGCAGATCAGTGGATTGTCCATGCGCCGGGAGGCCAGATCGAGTTAACCGAAATGCCTCGGTTCCCCGAGCGTGACCTTGGCGAAACAGCCGGCGGCCTCACGGCCCCCATGCCCGGCAAGGTCATTGCCACCTATGTTTCGGTCGGTGATCATGTTGAGGCGGGGAAAGTACTTCTCATTCTGGAAGCGATGAAGATGGAGCACCGGATTACCGCACCCACGGACGGTGTTATCAGTGAAGTGAGGGTCCAGGAGGGGGATCAGGTGGCCAACGGGGAGCTGCTCATCGTTCTTGCCGAAGAGGTAGATGCTGAGGCTGAAACAAGTTAATGACCATCCATAGCGTCGTTTCATTGGGGATGGGCACATACTGGTGTTTCCAATTCAGAAATGAGGATATTTCGTCAATATCAAGGAAATCAAGGGATTACGCGGAGATGTGGCGTGCCACATCGCACAAGTGATCCCGCCGATTGACGCAGAGATTGGCGAAATAGACCATTTGTGGATGGAAACAAGTTAGCGATGAAGATAATCGCGTCTCTCTTGCTGGTCTTTCTTAGATAGGTCCCGGCATTTCCTGTAGAATGATTCAAGATCATTTCCACCAGACTGCAGCAACGCTGAAAATGCCGGGACAAGATCATAGTATGTTGAAACCGTGATCATTTTCGCATTATTCAATCCATTGCTAAACCAGGCATCGTATCGGGAATGGCCGTTCCAGTCCTGTTTTAGAATCTTGTAGTCTTCTTTCAGATCGGCAAAGACAGCTTCCTTAGCCGATCTTTTCTCTGGTACCGGTAGTTTCTTACCATAGAGCGTGTGAAGCCGGTCACGGCATTTCACGATCAATTGGATAAACTGCCGGCGCCGTTGGTGATCCAGCTTATACGCATCGAAAGCAGAAGGATCGTTCTTTGCTGAGAACCACCGGCGCAAGCCCTCCTGTTCGACTGCTGTGGCAAAGCTCTCATTGAACATTGTATCATCGGGGATATAGAGGACCTGGTGGGCGAGTTCGTGAAAGATCAGTGCAGCCAGTTGAGCACGGCTGCGATAGACGAAGGTGTTTAAAACCGGATCGTCAAACCAGCCCAGCGTCGAATACGCCGCCACCCCGCCGACGAATACATCGTATCCCTGCCCTTTCAATCGGTCTGCATAATCAACCGCCGTCTGTTTCGAGAAATACCCACGGTATGCCGCACATCCGATGATCGGATAGCACCAGGTTTTGGGTGCAAGCGTGAATTCCGGTGCTGCATAGACATTCCAGAGGGCATAGGACCGTTTCAGGTCTGCATAGGTGAGGTAGTGATCCTCAATCGGCAGGTGAAGCTGATCTCTGGAGAATTCCCGAAGTTCCAGAACCAGCCGGAGTCGATCCTTGAGTCGTGACGGTATATCGGGATCAGAGAGGAGCCTGCTGATGGGCTCCCGGGCATTCAGGACCGAGATTTGACCGGATACCGCCTGTGCATAGTACCCCGCCGATTCACAGCCGGTGAGGGTGATGGTAACCAAGATAACCAGGGATAGTTGCCATCGTATCGATTTGAATACCATATTGCTATGCTGTTCCATATAAGCGCCGCCCCTGGCCTGAAGGGCGGCCAGTCTGATCATTGGAGAAACTTCGGCCTCGGATAGTGTTCAGGGTTCAGGTGTCAGGATGGGGCTTTAAAGGGCCTAACCCAGCCGAAGGCTGGCCTGAACGCTGAACGCTCTTCCAGTTTCACATAAGAACGCTTACCCGATCCGAGCGCTCTGCCCGCCGTCAACCGGGAGTACGACCGCGGTAATGAATTTTGCCTCATCAGAGGCGAGAAAAAGTGCCGCGTGGGCGGTATCCCACCCATCCCCCATGCCACCTTTCAGGGGTACCATGTTGTCTCGATTTTCAATCAGCTCCTCTTTGCTGATCCCGAGGCGTGTCGATATCCCTTCAATGGCCATGGGCGTTTTCATCAGCCCCGGCATAATCACGTTGGCGCGAATGCCCTTCTTGGCATATCGCATGGCAAGATAATGGGTCAGGGCGTTGACCCCGGCTTTCGAGGTCTTGTATGCCAGCATATTGGTATCACATACCGCAGCTGCCGAAGAGATCGTAATAACAGCGCCGCTTTCCTGCGCTTCCATTACCGGTAGAACCTGCTGGCAGGTGAGAAACATGGCCCTCAGGTTTATGTCATGGATCCTGTCCCATTGCTTCTCCGTGGTCCCCAGACGTCCGCCGGATTCGCCGCCAACGCCCACCACGTGGACGAGGATATCAATGCCCCCATAAGTGTCCACACACGTTTCTGCTATTTTCCGGCAATCATCGGTTCGTGTAATATCTGCTTCTACAACAGACGATTCGCCACCTTCCGCATCGATTATGGATTTTGTCTCCTCTGCCGACTCAATCCGCCGGTCGACAAGCAGGACTCGGGCACCCTCCCGGGCAAACAAGACTGCCGTTGCTCGACCGTTGCCAATCGTATCTCCCGGCGTTTGACCGGCACCCACGACAATAGCGATCTTACCTTTCAAGCGGTTGCTCATTTTCACCTCCCAGGAAGAAACTGCGTTCTTATCAAAGTTGATGGCGTCGTAGAAAGTCTCCATCTACGGCGTTATAGCGTTTGGCCAGACGTTCGACATACGATATGTATGCCTTCACGCCTGGCCAACCACTATGCCTTGTATATGAAGATTTCTACTTAGCCATCGGCTATAGTTTTTACGAGTTCATCAAAGTTATATCTTCTAACGGATGTCTGCTGAAGCTCGTATGGAACTACCGCAAGGTCTCGGTGTTCGTTGATCGGTTGCGTCACGCCATGGCGTGATCAGTCGTCTATCGGTTGCGTTTCGCCATGGCGTGATTGATCTGTTTTCGGTAGGGTCTGTACCGCAATCAATTCACCGCAATCCCGCCCGTGGCGGGACGCAACCCCAACCGATTAACGTCGTTTCTCCAACGATCAGACCGGTCGCGCCCTGCGGGATTCAGGGCAGGGGCGGAGTTCATATAACCACCAGGCATATCCCTGCGACACAGACCAGGATACCAGCGATAGTCGATCGTGTCGGTTTTTCCTTGAGAAAGACCATTGAAAAGGGAAGGGCAAACAGGGGAGCGGTGGCTGTCAGGAGTACCGTCTTACCTGCACCGATCATCTGAATGGCCGTTACGTACCCCACGGCAGCTATGCCATAGGCCAGCAAGCCCGTTGCCGCTATCAACACAAGATCCTTAGTGCTAAGCGTACGCAGCTGTAATGTGCCCTGTGCCAGGCGAGGGGTTGCGAAAATGGTTAGTGCAATGGCCGAAGCCCCGATTCTCATGCTCGAGGCTAGAACGGGATCCATGCCCGTTGCGCCGACTTTCAGCATCATTGTTGATGCCGTCCAGATGATCGCCGTCACGAAGGTGATTGCCACACCCTTTCCACTGATCTTCTTGTGGTCAGTGGTGTCCGCGTCTTCTTTTCCCGTGCTGACAATCAGAGAGATGCCGCAAAGAACGAGCACAGCACCGACCACAGTGATCCAGGTGAAAGGCTCATCAAGAAAGACAATGGCTGCAATGGTCGCCATGGCTACGAACAGGCACTGGGCGATGGTAAAGGCGATGGATGCATCAAGAAGGGACAATGTATAGATATACAGCGTGTCGCCGATAGCCATGGCAATAATCCCGGAGCCGATGACAAGCATAAGGGATTGCAGCGGTGTGTTGAGCAGTTCTACATGCCGATGGGTGATGAGGACGAAAGCAAACACAATAACAGAGGGAATCCACATGCGGATCGTGTTAATAGAGAGCGTATCGATTCTATTGGTAAGCGATTTTATAATGATGCTGCTTATGGCCCAGGCCAACGCCGTGAGCAGGGCAATGCTGGCTCCGATCAAGTCTCCTCCTTAAGTCGCGTTTGTGGAATCTCATCAAATGGGGATCCACACCGCATGTGGCCCCACGCTTTCAAATCAAGGGGTGCATGTCAAGCAGAAAAAGGGGCATAGCGCCCATTGCTGCTGGAGCCTCGCCATTAAGAAGAAAGCGCTCGACACCTCGGGCCCCTGAACGATATGGGGTTGAAATTGTGAAAGGCAGGATGATATGCAGTTAATGTCTGCTGAGAAGACATCCGGCGCCAGATGCATCTTACTGACGAAGATATGCGGGGCATCATGGGTGTCACAAAAGAGAAACCGCCAGGGATATAGGAAAGCATGACACAGAAATTGAAGAACACAGACAAAAGAGACACCACAGACGAAAACGCTCCGGCATATGCCATGAAATGGTGGTCCATGCTGGTCGTTGGCCTGGGCATTTTTATGGGAACCCTCGACATGAGCAGTGTCAATGTTTCGCTGCCCACCCTCGTTGAAGAGCTGGGTACCGATTTCGCCACCATCCAGTGGGTGATTCTGGGGTATGTTCTTGTCATCACCTCGATGATGCTCGGGGTTGCACGCCTCGGTGATATTTTCCTGAAGAAGAAGCTCTATAACTGGGGCCTGGTGGTATTTATCCTGGGATCGACCCTTTGTGGTCTTGCCCCCAGTGTGGGGTGGCTGATTGCCTTCAGGGTTCTTCAGGGCACCGGTGCTGTGGTGCTGCAGGCTCTCGGTGCGGCGATTATCGTGGAAGTTTTTCCTCCTTCGGAACGGGGGCGCGCCATGGGCATCATCGGCAGTATCGTATCGGTGGGTATTGCATCCGGTCCTGCCATCGGTGGCATGATCATCGGAATGGTGGGGTGGCGATGGGTGTTCTTGATCAAATTGCCGATCGGCCTGTTGACTTTATTGGCATCGATAGCTTATCTGCCGGCCATCCCACCGGTTCGGAAG
>JAZFSW010000357.1:0-6296 GCA_036446375.1 Desulfobacterales bacterium
ATGTGCCTCGACATGGGTGGATTGCACCTTATACATCAATAGATTCTTAGCGTCATCTTTGAAATCTTTTACAACTTCCGGCAGAAATATCACCTCGCCATTTGTATTTGCCGACAGCGCCGGGCGTATCTCTATCTGATACCCAAGCAGTGCCTCGAGGTAATTGGAAAGCACCGGTTTGATATGCTTCAGATGCAAGCCTTCATTGATATAATCACAATAATCAAGATATTCCCTGGTTTCTCCTTTGGCAAAGGATTCTGCATTTTTCCAATGGGTGATTGAGATCTCTATGGTTCTATCCGCAAGCCGGCTCAATCCCATGTAGTCCAGCTTGGAAAGATGCAGGGGGAGATGATCGATAAACGTCGATGCGGCCTCTTCATTGTGTATCGATATCCGCCTGCCGAGACGGGCCAGTTTTGAAATACCATCATAGCCGAGGTGCTTGATGATTACCGGCGCTGCCTGGAGCAGACAATCTGCCATATGATCATCGGGGGCAATGCCTGAAATGATTCTGGAAACCTTCTCAATGGCGTCTGGGCCGTCGAGTTTTATTATCTCAGGTGCATGCTTTAAGAACACATAGGGAAGTCTTGAGCCCTGTGCGGAAAGTCTTTCTGCGTGGCCATATACATCCAGGACCAGTTGCTTTCCCCCATGGTTCTCGATTGCATTGATAATGGAAGCCGATTCATTCATGAGGCGAATAAGATCCTCGTCGGCATCCTCACGGTGGGTGTCACTTTTTATAATGTTCTTGTAGAGTTCTAACGTCTTTCTGAATCCATCGAGGCCGATCCTTCCCGTTACTTCGGCCGATCTCTTCAGCAAGGTTGTACATTCCAGAAGATGCAAATCCTTATTCAGCGCACCGGCTGCCTGGTAAGTATCCCGGACAAACGTCCTATCCCCCTGTACCAATAGCGCTCTGATGATTTCCGGGCAGCACTTTAGCACTTCTAAATATACTTGCGCTCTTGGCCCCGAGTCGGCAGGGATCCTTCTGATATAATCGATCACGACGGTATCAAGGCCATCGTATCCGATCTGCTCAATTACTTTCCCGACATACCCTATCAGATACGAAGCAGCCCTAGGGTTCTCTTCTGATTCAATGGTTATCTGCCCGATGAGGTTTTCCAGAGACGCCTTGTTTTCTTCTCTGATAGCGTCAGGATGTGTACGACCATCTCTTGCTTTTATATTCACATCGTATACAGATTCGGCGAAATCCATCCAGAACTGGAACACGTCGGGTGCCTGAACCGCGTGCGCGTCAGCGATCAGACAGGTCAAATCGAGGGCTTTGTCGGCAATTCCCAACTCCCCGCATTTTTCCAGGCTTCTCAGATATCCATCCAGATTAGAAACAACACGATGGAAATTATAGTGATCAATCGATAGTCCTTCCAGCATGCAGAAGAACTTCAAGATCTGTTTCTTGTCATAGATCGCACTCAGCCGGATGATGATCTGCGGAATCTTACTCATGAAATCTACAGCATGTGAAATCTGCCAGGTCACATGGGACATGTTGTTCCCAATGACGGCAATGCTACGGAGAGCTTCTGTTCCGGTGTTTCTGACAATATCCGGGATCGTATGGACAAAGGCCCGAAAGGATCGTTCATGCTCGTAGGGCCCGCTTGCAGTGATGGCGCCTGCAATATCATTTAGTAAATCATACCCACCGATACGCACAAGATCCAGACAGCGATCTGCAATGAAATCACTCACGCCGTACCGGATCGACCCAAATTGTTCTCTTTCCTTTTCTTTTATATCCCCTACGATGTCCTCGATTATTTCGAGGCCGGAAGAGCCGAGGGTGGCGATGATTTCAGAGGATTTCTTCAGCAAGGATTTATCCGCATGCTTTTTTGCCATAGGAAGACGGCCTATATATCAAAGTAATTGTTAACAATCAGTACAATGCTATTCTTCATATCATCATCATGGGTAAGGGGCTCAACCAATGTCGAGACGATGGCATCCCTGGCATTCACTTTCTTCTTGAGCAATTTCCCGCAATACACAAGCTCCCTTGTGGAAACCCCCTCTTCAAGACCATTGTCTTTCGTAAGATTTCGAATCTTGTTTGCAATACTCACAAGCTTCTGAGCTGTAACCGTGTGCAAGCCGGATTCCTTTCTCACAATTTCCAGTTCAAGTGCTTCACTGGGCCACCCCAGGTGAAGCCCGACAAACCGCTGCCGGGTGCTGGGTTTAAGTTCCTTTAGAATGCTCTGGTAATTGGGATTGTAGCTTATGACAAGCATAAAACCATCGGTAGCATTAAAGACGGTCTTTAGTTTTTCAACAGGCAGATATCGCCTGTGATCCGTCAGCGGATGTATAACAACCGTCGTGTCTTTTCTAGCCTCAACGATTTCATCAAGATAAGCAATTCCGCTGTGTTTCACCGCCATAAGAAGTGGCCCGTCGACCCATTCCACATTGCCGCCCTTCAATATATAGCGCCCCACAAGATCATTGCCGCTAAGGTCCTCGTGGCACGGGATTGTGAAAAGCGGTCTTTTCAGTTTCCAGGCCATGTATTCAACAAGCCTCGTCTTCCCGCTACCCGTGGGGCCCTTTAACATAAGCGGCAGCTTGCTTTCATAGGCGGCTTCAAACAGTTCGATTTCACGGTCCTGGGCGAGATAGAACGGTTTCTTCGTTACCTCGAAGCTCTTCTCATCATATGAATTTGAATGGGTATTGCTCTTCTTCATGCTCATCCCTCAGACGTATTGGGTGTGTGATTTTGGGCAATGATCCGCAGGCACCCTGACAAGGCGATGCCGGCGCGCAAAAGCATTACAGAATTTCGGATTCAAGTCAATTCAGATCTTGATTATCTCCAGGCTCCATGGTTGAGGATCTGTTTCACATCGTCACCGTGAGAACCCGTGGGAAACCAAGGCAAGAGAAGATTTCGAAGAACTCAAATTAACCGGTTGATATTTCAACATTATATTGCTATCGTTTTACTGTCCAGGCATCGCAGAAAAACTTCAGTCAGCGATGGTACCGGCCCCCGTGCACATCCACACTGCGACCCGGCAACTGATTTCATATTACGATAAGGGTTTTTACATCAATGATTTACAAGCATCTACCAGAATCACTGCAAGCAGATGCCAAGGAAAAATGGGTTGCATTTACCCGCGCGTCCAACGCGGCTAATCTGTCGCCATCGGACAATCCTGATATCCTGGATGTTCTGGAGCCAGTCTTTGCCTCAAGCAATTTTGTGGCAGAAAGCTGCACCCGTGAGCCCCGGATCTTTCACGACTTGATAAACAGTGGGGATCTCCTGAGGAAGTATCCCCCACAAGCGTATACTGACAGACTCGGTCCCTTACTTCGGTCCGCCGGGGATGAAACCGAACTTGGCCGGAACCTTCGCACCTACCGGTGCCGGGAGATGATTCGCATCGCCTGGCGTGACCTTTCCGGATGGTCCGATCTCTCTGAAACCATGGGGGATCTTACCGCTTTTGCCGATGCCTGTCTCGACGAATCATTGGCCCTTCTCTATGAAAAGCTGTGTCTGCAATACGGCACCCCCACGGATGCAAACGGCAGCCCCCAACACCTCGTTGTTATCGGCATGGGCAAACTGGGAGGAAGATAACTGAATTTCTCCTCGGATATCGATCTTATTTTTGCATATCCTGAGAGCGGCCGGACACAAGGAAAGGAACCATCGATTCGAAACGAAGAATTCTTTACCCGTCTGTGCCGTCGTCTGGTCAATATCCTGACCACGACCTCATTGGATGGAACGGTCTTTCGTGTCGATTTGCGCCTTCGTCCCGATGGTGAAAGCGGCCCCATGGTGATTAGTTTTGACAATATGGAAGACTACTACCAGCGACAGGGAAGAGAATGGGAACGCTATGCGTGGATCAAGGCAAGAATCGTTGCCGGCGACAAGCAGGCCGGCAAACAGCTTCTGGGAAGGCTCAAACCCTTTGTCTTCAGAAGATACCTGGACTTCGGAGTGTTCGATTCCCTAAGGCAGATGAAGGAAAGTATCGCAATAGAAGTGAAACTGAAGGGAATGTCGGACAATATCAAACTCGGCCCGGGAGGAATTCGTGAGATTGAATTCTTCGGTCAGGCCTTTCAACTGATCCGGGGAGGCGTAACGCCGGCACTGCAGACACGCGGCATCCTGGATGTGCTGGAATTGCTGGTTGAGGAAAACTGCATCACCGGACAGGTAAGAGATGAACTCAATGCGGCGTATGTCTTTCTGCGGAACACAGAACACCGCCTGCAGGAGGTCGCTGATCAGCAGACCCACGATCTTCCCACCGACGCTTTCGGCAAAATACGGCTGGCAACCACCATGGGGTTTGAGAACTGGGATTCGTTTTCCCTGCAACTCGAAAAACACCGACATCAGGTACACCATCACTTCAGCGGCCTACTGGCATCTGACAGCACGCAGCCGACTGAAGATTCACATAGGAAAGAGATGACGCATGTCTGGCAGGATACCGAAGGATCGGACCCGTCCCAGAAACTACTGACATCGCTCGGATACAAGAAACCGGGGGATGTCCTGGATCTGCTGGCACAGCTTCGAAACGATGCGGCCACGCGATCCTTGAGCAGTGAGGGGCGCAAACGCCTCAACAGGCTGATGCCCCTGATTCTCGAGGTGGTGGCGACCTCGGAACAACCCACGTTGATCCTGGGGCGCATTATCGGCCTGATTAAGACCATCGAAAGAAGAACCAGCTACCTGTCACTGCTCCTGGAAAATCCCTCGGTCCTCACCCTCCTGGTGAAACTCGCTGATACCGGCCCCTGGATCATCTCCTTTCTTGCCGATCATCCCGTACTTCTCGATGAACTCCTCGATCCCCGAACCCTGTATAGCCCGCCAGACAAGGCCGATCTTGAGAAAGGTATCACCCGTCGGCTGGCACAGGCACCCCCGGATGATCTTGAATACCAGATTGAGCAATTGTGCATTTTCAAACAGGTCAATACTCTCCGGGTTGCGGCAGCAGATGTTTCCGGTGCGCTTCCACTGATGCGTACCAGCGATCACCTGACACAGATCGCAGAGATCGTGCTGGACAAAGTCCTTGATCTGTCCTGGCGTCACCTCGTTGAAAAACATGGCACACCGGTCTGTTCACTCAATGAAATGACCTGCGATCGCGGATTTGCCGTAATCGCGTACGGTAAGCTCGGGGGAATTGAACTCGGATATGCATCGGATTTAGATCTGGTTTTCCTCCATGCCGGTGCTCGGGGCCAAACCCAGGGCGGGGAACATCCCATAGACAACCGGCAGTTCTTTTCCCGTCTCGGCCAACGGGTCATCCATATTCTGACCGCCCACACCCGGGCCGGCAGAATCTATGAGATCGACATGCGGCTGCGCCCCAGCGGCGATTCCGGTCTGCTGGTCAGTCACATTGACGGCTTCAAAGATTACCAGCTGAACCAAGCCTGGACGTGGGAGCATCAGGCACTGATACGCGCCAGACCGACAAACGGCGATCCAGACCTGTGCTCCGCCTTTGAAGACATCCGCAAAGCGGTTCTCGCCCGCCCCCGGGACAAACATGCCCTGCAAGAAGAGGTCTGCAACATGCGGGAACGGATGCGGGCCGAGGCCGGGGGTTCTGCACCCGATCATTTCAACCTTAAGCAAGACGCCGGTGGCATGGTGGACATTGAATTTCTGGTCCAGTACCTCGTGTTGCTAAATGCCCATGAGCATGTTGAACTAACAGAATGGACAGACAATGTTCGGTTGCTTGAGGCCCTGACCGAAACCGGGGTGATGGATGAGGACGCAGCGAAGGCAATGAAAAACGCTTACCTGACCTATCGATCTGAAGTCCATCGGTTGAGCCTTCAGGAGGAACCCGGCGTAGCACCGGCAGCTGAATTTCGTGAAATCAGCGAACCGATCAGGCACCTCTGGAATACATATCTGAGGCCCGATCCTGGCCCGAATTGACCGGGACTATCAGGAGCAGAAGCACAGCATGACATTTCAACAGGAAAGAAAACGACTCCTCACACGCTTTCTCAAAGGAAAGGCGCCTGATTTCATAAGAGATTATGCGCGCGTATTGGACGGCTATTTCCATCAAAGCTATGAGAACAGTGCCATCGGTCCTGAAATGGTGCGAACCGAAAATCACTTTGCCGTTATCGCTCTTGGCGGCTATGGCAGACAGGAGCAGTGCGTCCATTCGGACGTTGATCTTCTCATTCTGTTCGAAGGAAACGTACCCGAGATCGCCGACAAG
>JAZFSW010000358.1:0-2273 GCA_036446375.1 Desulfobacterales bacterium
GATGGCGGCTATTATCAACCACATGCGGCTCTACAGCCGGCAGACCGCGGGAAATGAACTGCAGAGCATTGGTATGAACGATGCGGTTGAAGGTGTCTTGACCCTGACCGCTCACCAGCTGCTGGTCCATAATGTGAAAGTGGACAAGGAACTGGCAACCGATCTACCCAATGTCCAGCTGGATCAGATCCGGTTGGAACAGGTCATCATGAACCTGATTACCAACGCCCGACATGCCATGGAAAAATTCAGAACAGAAGGCTTGCAGCTGGAGATAAGAAGCTGTCTGCAGGATGTAAATGAGGTGGCCCTGACCATCCGGGACAATGGTGGGGGGGTTCCCGAAGCGGCACGGGAAAAGATATTCGAGCCGTTCTTCACCACCAAGGAAGCGGGAAAGGGTACGGGATTGGGCCTGAGTGTTGCTAAGAAGATCGTTACGGAAGCGGGGGGCAGGATAGAACTGGAGTCGATAGAAGGGGAAGGATCCACCTTCAAGATTGTACTGCCCGTTGCCTGAAAAAGGAGTGTATAATGGAAAAAGTTCTGATCGTTGACGATGAAGAGGAAATCATCCGGCGCCTGGGAAGAATCCTCACCAAAGAGGGTTTTGAGGTGGTCAGCGCCGCTGACGGCCGGGAGGGCCTGGATGTATTTAAAAGAGAAACGCCGGGCCTGGTGATTACCGATGTTGCCATGCCGGAAATCAACGGCATCGAACTGTTGCACCGGATCAAGAAGATTTCTCCCGAGACGGAGGTCATTGTTGTTACCGGCCATGGCGATTATGATATGGCCATCCAGGTATTGCGCGAAAATGCCCTTGATTATCTCAAAAAGCCGGTGGACCTTGATGAATTGCTCGTTGCTGTGGGTCGGTATCTTGAAAAATCCGGTGCCTTGAAAGATGAGCTCGCCCGCCCCAATGTCCTGCTGCTCGATGATGATGAGGACGCCCGAAACAGCATGTCTCGCTATCTGAAGAAAGAAGGTTATCGTGTTTTTGACGGTGCCGATGGGGAAGGGGGACTTGAAATCTTCCTGACAGAACGGATCGACGTGATCGTCACCGATGTCATGATGCCGAAGATGGACGGCCTGGCCCTCCTGGAAGAAATCAAGAAGGCGCCCGGTGAAACGGCGGTCATCCTGATTACCGGCTATGGGAACGAGGAGATGGTCATCAATGCCATGCGTGAAGGCGTCGACAATTTTCTGAGCAAACCGGTGGATATCGAACACCTGGTGGTGGCCGTTGACAAAGCATATGAAAAGGTCCTTTTGAAGAGAGCCCTGGCCAGAAAGAGCCGAGACCTGGAACTGGCCCAGATTATCCTGGCCAGACTGACCGGGCATGGGGATCTGATTGTGGATCTGCGTGACTTGACTGAAAACCAAAGCCAGGAGATCGGTCAGAAACTGTTCGACCTGGCTATCCTGCCGATTGTGGCAGTTGATAAAGCCATGAACTGCCTTTACGGAAATGCACCCTTCAGCGGCATATTCGACGGGGATTTGAGCGATGTCAGGACCCGTTGGGATGAAGCGATGCCGCTTATCGGCATCCATGATCTGTCCTATGATGTTCTGGAAGAGAGAATCCTTGCCCTCTTCGAAGCGGAAGTGAATTCAGTGGAGATTATCGAACTCAGCGAATTTGCCTATATTATGTTGACCCGGATGATTGTCCTGCTGCGAGGCCGGGAATTGAATCTGGTGTCTGTGCTCTTCAGAGGTGAAAGAGGATGAACGACGACCAGACCCAATCGATCCTCATCGTCGACGACGATCCCGTTCTGGCAGAGGGTCTCAAGAACGAATTATCCAGGAGCTATTTTAAGACCTCCACGGCGGGAAACGGTGCCGAAGCCCTCGATAGGATCGGCCGACAGATGTTTGATATTGTCCTGCTTGATGTGCAGCTGCCCGATATTGACGGTCTCGACCTGCTCAATCAGATCAAGGAGAAGCACCGGGAGTGTGAGGTGATCATCATGACCGGTTTTGGCGCCGAAGAGATCGCCGTTCAGGCCTTGAGAAGAGGTGCCATTGACTATGTTGAAAAGCCACTCGATCTTGAGGTCCTACGGGCTGCCGTTGGCAGGGCGCAGGAGAAAGTAGCCAGTAAGGAGAAGGTTCAGACCCGAGACACCCTGTTGATCGTCGATGATGACCGAGAGATGGTTACCCGAATGGAGAGGATACTCACCAAGGAGGGATACGCGGTCCTTTGTGCCTATTCCGGTGAGGAAGCCATCGAGGTTATCTTCAAG
>JAZFSW010000359.1:0-3271 GCA_036446375.1 Desulfobacterales bacterium
CACAGAACCGGCAGATGAGTCAGGTCCATCTGGACATTCAGGCATCTCTCTCCAAAACAGAGGAGGAGACGCTCTTTGATCCCCAGACCTCCGGGGGGCTTTTGCTCTCCGTGCCGGCTGCCGATGCAGAAAAGCTTGTCACCGCCCTTGCAGCAGCCGGCGTATCGTCAGCGGTTCGGGTAGGTGAGGTGTCGGAAGGTGAACCGGGGGTTGTGGTCGTTTAAGGCTATGGGAATTTACATCCTCATCGGTGGGCTGGGTCTTTTTACCGGATTCCTATCCGGACTACTCGGTATCGGCGGGGGGATTATCATGGCCCCGCTGCTGCTTTACGTCCCGCCTTTCTTTGGGCTTGCGCCATTGTCGATGAAGATCGTTGCTGGTCTCACGATCGTCCAGGGGATTCTGGGGTGTTTTACCGGTGCATTGTCCCACCGGCGGTTCCGGTTTGTATCGGATCGGCTAACCCTGTATATGGGTACGAGCATCTTTCTGGCCGCTATGATAGGTGGCGCGGGATCCGGCTATGTTTCAGACAAGATCCTGCTCTTCCTCTTTGCCTGCCTTGCCCTCATCGCCGCTTTCCTCATGCTGATATCGGTAAAGGACGATCCCGAAAATCCGGCCCTCGCATCACTTGATTTCCATCGGTGGCGGGCGGTGGTCGCCGCCTCTGGTGTAGGTCTGTGGGGGGGGATGGTCGGCCAGGGCGGATCGTTTATCCTCATACCCCTTATGACCGCATTCGTTAGGATCCCCACCCGGATTGCCATCGGCAGCAATCTGGCGATTGTATTGCTCTCATCCATTGCAGGATTTATCGGCAAGGCAGCCACTGGCCAGATCGATTGGTTGATGACGATACCCATTGCAATTACCGTGATACCGGCAGCGCGTTTGGGGAGTGTCGTCAGCCGGATGACGCCGGTTACAAGACTGAGACAGGCATTGGCGGCTCTGATTGCCATTGCTGCGGTTCGGATCTGGATCTCGGTGCTGTTCCCCTAGGAAAGGCCTGCGGGTCCAAATCGAAATCGAAATCGGGATCGGGATCGGTATCCGAAAGGCCTGGCATGTAAATCAAGAAAGCCGATCCCGATTTCGATGGCGATTAATCAAACACTTGAGCCATTGAGTCCTTCTTGAGTGTGGTTTCATATAAGGACGAAGGAAACAGGAATAGAGGATTAGCACATGGAAGGATTTCTGGAAGGTTTTCGCATTCTGGATGTAACGGATTCGCGGGGGCATCTGTGCGGGCGGATTCTCGGGGACATGGGAGCAGATGTTATCAAGATTGAACCTCCCGGTGGCGATGCATCCCGGGAAACAGGACCCTTCTATCATGACGAGAGTGATCCTGAAAAGAGTCTGAACTGGTTCTATGCCAACGCCAATAAGAGGGGGATCACCCTCGACCTGGAATCGCCCCGTGGCAAGGATATCTTTCAGGATCTGGTGAAGGGGGCCGATCTGGTCATCGAATCCTTTGTGCCACAATATATGGCCAGTATCGGTCTTGGCTACGAAAGCCTGAGCAAGATCAAACCGGACATTATTCTAACCTCGATAACCCCTTTCGGTCAGGATGGCCCTTATTCGTCATATGCGGTTACCGATCTTGTGGTTGAGGCCATGGGGGGGATGGTATACGCCTATGGAGATCCGGACCGGCCTCCCGTGCGCATCAGCGCACCACAGTCGTATTTCCTGGGATCTCAACACGCAGCGGCCGGTTCGATGACTGCCCTGTATCACCGTGAAATGACCGGCGTGGGGCAGTGCGTGGATGTATCCATGCAGGAGGCCATCACGCTGTCTTTGACCTATTTTCTCCCCTATTGGGATCACCACCGGATTGTGCGCTCACGAGGGGGTTCCGAGACGATCCGGCCGCGCCCTGATCCCCAGGAGGATCTGAAATTGAAGTGGCTGTACCCCTGCCGGGATGGCTATGTATGCCTGACCTTCCAGGGGGCGGGCACAGCTCCCGTGAAATCAAGCCGCGCCATCGTGGCCTGGGCCAATGAGGAGGGCTTTGCTGAAAAGATAGCCGGTTACAACTGGGAAACCTGGGATTCGGCCACCATCGAACAAAAGCAACAGGATCTGCTGCAGGATGAGATCGCCCCTTTTATCGCCACCAAGACCAGGGCTGAATTGCTTGAAGGGGCTGCCGGGAGACGAATACTGCTCGCGCCGGTTAATGCTGTTTCGGATCTGCCTGACAATCCGCAATTTGCTGCAAGGGAATTCTGGCAGGACATCTACCACCCTGAACTCAATGACGTCGTGACCTATCCGGGACCCTCTGTGAAAGTAGACGCATGTCCTCAGAGAATTTTTCGCAGAGCCCCCATTATAGGTGAGCATAATGGTGAGATCTATGGAGATGAGTTGGGGATGGCCGTGGAAGAACGCCGTCTGTTGCAGTCACGGGGGGTGATATAGATGCAGGGCTCGATGTTTGAAGGATTGAAAATAGCCGATTTTACCGGTGCGATCGCCGGACCGATGTCCACGCGGTATCTGGCCTGCGAAGGGGCCACCGTGATAAAAGTAGAATGCCACAGTCATCCGGACTCCGTCCGGCTTGTGCCCCCGTATAAAGATATGGTACCCGGCTACGATCGCAGTTCCCAGTTTGCCGCGTATAATTACAGCAAGAAGAGCATCGGTCTTGACCTGAGCAAACCCAATGGCCGGGAGGCGGCGATGCGACTGGTCAAATGGGCGGACGTGGTTATTGAAAACATGGCCCCCGGTGTATTGGAAAAGTGGGGGCTCGACTATGAGGGCTGTCGGCAGGAAAAGCCCGATGTCATCTACCTGAGCAGCAGCTCACTGGGGAGAACCGGTCCCCTGTCATCCTTTGCAGCCTGGGGATACCATCATGGGCCCCTGGTGGGTGTTTCCCATCTGACCGGCTGGCCTGATCGCCTGCCATGTCTGGATGCTCTCGCCTACACGGATACCGTTGCCCCTTCTTTCACGGTCATCGCATTGATGGGAGCGCTTCTCTATCGCCGGCGCACCGGTAAAGGGGTTTTCATCGATCAGAGCCAGACCGAGGCCGGGGCGTATGTCCTGGGGCCGACCATAATGGATTCTCTCGTCAATGGAAGATCGGCCATCCGGGCGGGCAACCGGGACCCGGACATGGCGCCGCACGGGGTTTTCCCCTGCCAGGGTGAAGAAAAATGGGTGGCTATCGCGGTGACCGGTCAGAAGGAGTGGGAAAATTTCTGCCGGGCTGCCGGAAAGGAAGAAT
>JAZFSW010000360.1:0-4125 GCA_036446375.1 Desulfobacterales bacterium
CGCAAGGATCTGGAGGGGGCGGTTAAATCGCTGGAGAAGGAGGAAAAGAGACTCGCCGTATTGCAGGAACATGTCATGCTCACCCGTATCAAGGCCTCCATTGATGGGTTTGTATTGTCTCATGACACGGAGCATCTTGTCGGCAAGGCGGTGGTTGAAGGGGAGGTCGTTTTGCGGTTGGGTGATAGCCGGGAATTTATCATCGATTGCCTGATATCGGAAAAGGATGTCCCTCTGATTGTCCCGGGGCAGAAGGCTAAGGTACAGATCACGCCTTTTCCCAGGGGTGAATACCGGCTTTTTGGTGCCCGTGTTGCCCGGGTGGGTGCAGAAATCAACGGAACGGGTCGAAACGGCACATCCAGAGCTGCTGTCTCAAACCATGGAGGGCCCGGGAGCCTGACCGGCCCAAGCGAAGGGTTATTTCCCGTTATCCTCAGCCTGGATAAACCCTATACCGTTTATATTTATGGCGACCAATACCAGATTAAGCCTGGGTTTTCAGCTGAGGTGGAGATAATTACGCGCAAAGAACGGATTCTCCATTTTGTACTCAGGCGGGTGCTGCGAATCAAAGGGAAACTCGTGCCGGAAAACCTGCATCTGTAATTGCCCCTGTCGGCCACACCACGTATCAAGTATGAAATTCCTATTGATTATAGACAGTTGAACACATGTCAACCCGATCAGATCCTTGCATCCGTATTTGGTTCGAAGAACATAGCCGAAATCGGCCTTTTGTTTGCCTTCAAAACGGTACCATTTGACTCGTGAAACGACATCTTCTCCCCTTCGATAACCATCATTTCCCCTTGACAAAAAGGTCATCTGTAGATACAGAATCGCCAATTCTTTTTCACCTCCTCTGATGGTTGACAGATATGCTTGCCGTGGGTCTATTTTTCAGAGGTGAGAGACGATATGATTGCCGTCAAGCCATACAGCGTGGCAGAGTATTGGAGTTCCCATGAATGAATTAGACGAGAAGGATCAACCGGCTTCGGCCGATACCACGCCTGAAGCCGTCGATACACCGCCTTCGGCCCCCGATGACCCGGGAAAATCCAATGATGCCCAAGGGGTTATCATCCTGTTCTTCCTCATCGGTCTTATTGCTAGCCTTGTCGTTGGGTGGGTGATTTTTCCTGAGCTGCTATACTCCCAAAAACATCAACCCATTGATTTCAGCCACGTGATTCACCTGGAAGAGGTGAAGGATGGTTGTAACAGCTGCCACTTTTTCCGTGATGACGGCACCTTTTCCGGGGCTCCCAAGAATGCACAATGCATTGAATGTCACCAGGAGGTCCAGGGGGAAGATCCGGACGAACGCGTGTATGTTGAATCCTATGTTGATCTGGATATAGAAGTTCCCTGGCTGGTCTATTCCAGACAGCCGGACAATGTCTTTTTCTCCCATGCTGCCCACGTCAAGATGGGAAAAATGGAATGTGAAGCCTGTCACGAACCCCGGAAAGAAATGACAAATCTGGCGGTTTACGAAGAAAACCGCGTCACCGGATACAGCCGCGATATCTGGGGAAAGAGTATCGGGGGCTTCAAACGCAATCCCTGGGATCGCATGAAGATGGATGATTGCGTCGAATGCCACGAAAGAAAACGCCCGAGGAAGACAAGTGTGCAGACAGGCAAGGATGCCTGTTTTGTGTGTCACAAGTAATCACATTACTCTCTGGCAAGTGATTACATCACTTCCTCACAAGTAATGGCTTTATTCCCATTTCAGATAGAGGGATGAATTTATGAAGATCGACCGAAGGAGTTTCTTGTCCCTTGGCATCGGTGCCGCCGCGGGCACAGCCCTTTCACCCATACCCTGGAAGCTTGCAGATGACAGCGCGATCTGGACCCAGATGTGGCCCTGGACCCCGGTGCCGGAAGATGGCGCAGTGTCTTTTGTCAACTCCACATGTACCCTTTGCCCCGGCGGGTGCGGTATCACCGTTCGAAAGGTCAACGATCGGGCCGTTAAGATCGAAGGCAAGAAGTGGCATGCAATCAATGATGGCGGCCTTTGTCTTTTGGGCCTATCCGGTCTCCAGCTGCTCTATGGCCCAAATCGTGTCAAATCACCGCTGAAGCGGGTAGGGAAAAGGGGCGAGAACCGATGGGAGAAGATCTCATGGGCTGACGCCCTTTCCCAGGTGACCACGGAACTGGATCGATTGAGACAACAGCATCAATCCCATACCGTGGCCGGTATTTCAGATACCGCGTTCGGGACGGTTCCCCAATTGTTCAATCGTCTTCTTACCGCCTATGGTTCTCCCAATTTCATGACGATGCCGTCGATGGAAGATTCTTATTCCATGGCCCTGAACCTGATGCAGGGCCATCGGGCAGCTGTCGGTTTTGATCTGGAACATTCCGATTATATTGTCAGTTTCGGCTCGGGTATTCTGGAGGGCTGGGGATCGCCGGTTCGCATGTTTAAGGCCAATAGCGGTTGGCGTTCTGCCGGCGGGAAACTTGTCCAGGTGGAGCCCCGGCTGTCAAAATCGGCTGCAAAGGCAGACCAATGGATACCGATTATTCCCGGAACGGAAGCTGCTCTTGCCATGGGCATTGCTAATGTAATCATAAAGAAAGGCCTTTACGATAAGAAGTTCATTGCTCAACATGCCTTTGGTTTCGATGACTGGACCGACGATCAGGGAAGCGCCCACAAGGGATATAGGACACTTGTATTGGCGAACTATTCCCCGGAAAAGGTTCAGAGCATAACGGGGATCAAAGCGACGGATATCGTATCTCTTGCCGACGCGTTCGCCGGGGCATCCGCCCCCATCGCTGTCTGTGGTGCGGGACAGGGAACGACACCTGGCAGCCTGCATACCGTTATGGCGGTGCATGCCCTAAATGCGCTGGTCGGCAACATTCATCAGAAGGGTGGCGTCTGGTCTGTGCCACAGTCGGGTGATTTCCGCTGGCCAAAATTTGAAATGGATGCCGCTGCCACAACCGGTATCGGGCAACCACGCCTTGATGGTGCCGGCAGCAAATCCTATCCCTTTTCCCAGAGCTTACTCAATCGATTCCTGGAAAATGTCGCGGCTGGGAAAGGTTACCCCATACAGGCCCTTCTCATCGCCAATGCCAATCCCCTGTACGCCATGCCCGGATCGGATGCGGCGAAGAAAGCGTTTGAAGCAATTCCGTTCATTGTGAGTTTTTCACCCTACATGGATGAAACCGCAAAGAACGCGGACCTGATCTTGCCCGGTCACACCTATCTTGAGCGCATGCAGGATGTACCGGTAGCCGCCGGCCTTCAAAGACCGGTGACCGGCTTGTCCAGACCCGTGGTAAAGCCTCAATTCAACACGCGATCTGTCGGTGATATCATTATCCACCTGGCCAGACAATTGGGAGACAGCGTCAGCAATGCGTTTCCGTGGAGCAGCTATGACTCCTGTCTGGTATTAACGATGGGCAAAAAGTGGCACTCTTTGCTGAAAAGCGGTTCGGTGGTCTCAAACTATCAACCACCGGCATGGGATACGGCATTTGATACCCCTTCAAAGAAGTTTGAGTTTTTTGCCACAGCCATTCAGAAGGTATCATCCAGGGATGTTGATGCGCTGCCCCATTTTAAACCGGTCAAGATCCAGGGCGATGAGAAGACGTATCCGCTTGTGCTTATCCCCTATGATTCCATGAATCTTGCCAATGGATTCATCGGTGATCCCCCGTTTGTGGTAAAAACTGTTTCGGATGAGGTCCTCAAGGGAAACGATGTTTTCATCGAGATCAATCCGGAGACCGCAAAGACGTATCATGTTCGTGATGGAAAAATCGTGACACTGGAAACGCCGAGGGGGAAGCTCAGGGTCAGGGCTCGATGGTCCGATGGTATTATGCCAGGCGTGATCGCCATGCCCCGGGGGTTGGGTCATACCGCCTATGACAAGTTCATCGCCGGTAAAGGGGAGAACGTTAATGAACTTATCGGACCGATCGAAGATCCCATATCCGGTCTCGATGCGGCCTGGGGAATCAGGGCAGTGCTCAAAAAGGCCTGATCCCGATAGAATCTCAAACAGCGTTTTCGCTTTTGCAGATAGCCATTAGCCCACAACGAATAACTTCTCATCCGCCTTAAGG
>JAZFSW010000361.1:0-2358 GCA_036446375.1 Desulfobacterales bacterium
GACGTGGCAAGTAGAATCACCTGAACACGACAGGAGCTCGGTATCCCTGTCTTTATTACTCGAACCCTCGGGGATCATTCAGGTCTTCTGGAGATGATCCCCATATTTCGAATCTGAGGAATGCCTGATGAAATGGCTCAAAGGATGCATTGTCCTGGGCATAGCGATATTTGCTGCCCATCTGTTGTTAGGCTATCTGCAGCCAAATCACTTCGATGGTGCGGCATACAAAAGTCGTCGGGCCGGCTATCATGTTGTGATCAAACGGGATATCTGGGGTGTTCCCCACATCGAGGGAAAGAAAGATCGGGATGTTGCCTTTGGTTTTGCCTATGCCCAGGCAGAAGACCACTACGAAATAATCGAAGAATCGTTTCGCATGTACCGGGGTCAGCAGAGCGCATCGGTGGGATACAGCGGCATTGCGCTTGATTATCTGATCCAGCTGCTGGAGATTTCCCGGACGGTAAGCGAGAAATACGATGGTGAATTGAGTGATGACGCCAAAGCCATCTTGACGGGTTTCAGTGACGGCATCAACTATTGGGCAGCACAACATCCGGAGCGTGTCGACCAGCACTTGTATCCTGTTTCCTCCCAGGACATCGTTGCTGCTTTTTCGACGCAGCACCTGCTGTTCTACGGTTTTCAGAACCATGTGATGGCGCTGTTCGGGGATGAAAGGCTGTATCCAATCTCCCTGGTTTCGACCGAAACGGCCCTTCGCCTGTCTCATCAGGACCCTTTGCCCATCGGTTCCAATGCCTTTGCTGTGGCTCCCGGAAAATCTACGGACGGCAAGACCCGGTTGCTGATTAATTCTCACCAGCCATTGACCGGGCCGGTTACCTGGTTTGAAGCTCATCTGAAAAGCGAAACGGGATGGCATATGATGGGGGGTGCTTTCCCCGGGTCTCCCCTGCTTTTTGTCGGCGTCAATGAACATGTGGGATGGGGTGCGACGGTGAACAAACCGGACCTGGTGGATGTTTTCGTATTGGATATCAATCCGGAAAACGAAAATCAGTATCGCCTGGACGGCCGATGGGTTGATCTGGTGGTCAAGGAAGCGGCAATCAGGGTTAAGCTGTTGGGGAACTTTTACTGGACGGTCAAAAAGGAGCGGCTCTATTCCGAACACGGGCCGGTCCTGAGACGGGATCACGGTACCTATGCCATTCGGTACGCCGGTCAGGGGGAAATCCGGCAGATCGATCAGTGGCTTGCCATGAATAAAGCCACCGGCATGGAAAGCTGGCGTGATGCGATGAGAATGCTCGCCTTATCCAGTTTTAACTTTATTGTGGCGGATCGGGCGGGAAACATCGGTTTCTTCCACAATTCCCAATCCCCCATACGTAAAGCAGGCTACGACTGGAAACAGTATCTGCCGGGAAACAGGGGTGATCTTATCTGGGAGGATTATCTGCCCTTTGATGATCTACCGCAGCTGGTCAACCCTGAAAGTGGGTATCTCTTCAGTGCCAATCAGTCACCTTTTCGTGTCACGGCCGATCCATACAATCAGAAACGGTCGGATTATCCAGAAACCTATGGATTCCCCAAGCGGATGACCAACCGTGCAACAAGGGGACTTGCGCTGTTTGAAACCATGGACAAAATAGGAGAAGCAGAATTTCAGAAAATCAAATTCGATAAATACTACGCTCGCGATTCACGGGCAATTCACTATCTGTCGGGGCTGGATGCCATCACCTATGAGGGAAATAGTCGCTATGGAAAGGCGCAGCGCTTCTTGAAGGGATGGGATCTTGGCACCGATGTGGCGAACACCGGTGCGGCTCTGGGTGTTTGCGTGATATCGGATGAATGGACTTCAGAGCAGAAAGGGGCTACGGTTCCGGGGATTAAGGCGGTGTTTGAGAGGTGTGTGGACCGGCTCTATGACATCTATGGCCGGGTAGATGTAGCCTGGGGGGATGTAAACCGGCTGACTAGAGGTGATGTCAATCTGCCTGTTGCCGGGGGACCGGATATCATGCGAGCCGTGTATGGGACAGGACTTGCGGAAAACGGCTATCTGACCGCTGTCGCCGGTGATGGTCTGTTTATCTTTGCATCCTGGGATGAAGGGGGTGTTTTGGAGACCGAGAGCATCCATCAGTTTGGGAGCGCAACGCTGGACAAGGATTCAAAACATTATGCCGACCAGGCGGCCCTGTTTGCAGATGAAAAGATGAAGCCAACCTATTTCGGCGAAGGTCAGTTGGAGGGACATATTGAACGTGAGTATTCGCCTTGATAAGTACTGAACTGAAATCACAAATTTCAAGCACCAAATAACAAGCAAACTCCAAATTCAAATACTCAAATCTCAAGCACGATCCGGTGACAGTC
>JAZFSW010000362.1:0-2453 GCA_036446375.1 Desulfobacterales bacterium
TATCACTGCAAACAAGGCTGTGCGCAGAGGCGCTCCTGCCATTGGATATTGAAAGCTGTGATTTATTTGGGATTTGCTGTTTGGAATTTGCGATTTTAGGTGCGAACCCCAAGGCAGAGCCCTACGGGACGTTCGATGTTCGGCGTTCATCTGTTCCAGTGCCCGCTATGAATCACTTGCCGACATGAGAATCTGCCCGGTCTCTGTCCGGAGATCATCCCACGCCTGGCGTAGGGATACCAGGGCAAGGGCCAGGCGACTCTGGGCGCCAATCAGATCCCGCTGGGCCTGATTGAGGCGTACCAGGGAGCCCTGACCGGCTTTGTACTCTTTTTCCACGAGATCCCGGTTTCTCTTCACCAGGGCTGCGTTCTCCCGTTGAATGGTTAACTGATCCTGAGCCGATGTCACCCGTGTCACAGCGATCCGCACCTGTGAATTGACAGCGATCGTAAGGTCCTTTTCTTTCTTTTCGGCTTCATCCCGCTGCGCTTTGGCTTCCCTGAGTTTTGCATGGTGGAGCCCGCCTGCAAAAAGATTATAGGATACTGTCAGTGCCAGCGTATCTCCGAAATCACCCCTTTCAAAATCGCTATCTCCCGTCCGATCGCCATCCATGCCGGCAGACAGATTGAGGGTAGGTAGAAATTTTGATCGTGCAATACCCACTTCCGACCGGGCAAGTTTGACTGCCCATTGACTTCGCACAATATCCGGCCGGTTCTCCCGGGCACGCTCAATATGCGGATCAACTTCAAGCGGTGCCATTTCTTCGGGCCGTTCCATCTCCAGTTCAGCCAGATTCAGCTGAGAAGGAAACGCCCCATCGGAAAGTCCCATGAGTGCAGCAAGGCTGAACATGGCCGTTCTATGAATTTGTTTCGCCTGGATCAACTGTGCCCTGGCGGCATTGACACGAACTTCAAAATTCAGCTCATCGCTAAGCGATCCGGTTCCGACCCGTCGTCTTGCCCTGGCTTCGAGGAGTTGGCGTCGATTGAAGACTTCATCGGCCTCGGAGATATGGATATTTTCCATCCCCAGCTGGGCGGCATAATAGGCCGAAGACACCCCAGACAAAAGGAGACGTTTGATATCTTTCCGGGACGATTGACTGAGTTCTGCCCCATACCGGGCTGCGGCATGCGTAAAATGCCGCTCAAATCCGTTGAAAAAAATCCAGCCGGCAGTAAGCCGGGCCGTGTAGTAATCTCCCGAATCGTCAATGGTGGCAAGGGGGTCAAAAACTCTGGCAGTAGCCAGATTGGTCTGATAGGCACTATCGGACATGCGGACCTGTGCGGCAGACCAGTTAATGTCCACCCGGGGTAGGTACAAGGCTCGTGCTTGCGACAACCGTGCCTTTGCCTGACGTACTCTCGCAGCAGCGGCGGCAAAGGACGGGTTATCTGCCAGTGCGATGCGTTGCGCTGTTTCAAGATCCAGGACCCGGATGTGGCTGATATCCGTCTCCCCCGACGTCAATGGTGCTGCCTTCTGAGCTGCGGCAAGTATCGGAAACACAGACAGCGCAAGGGATGTCAGCAGCACGAGACACAGATGTCGCCGGAAGGGGTTACGATGGGGTGTCATGTATCATATTCTCCAGTCAGACAGGTTCAGTTACAGGAACAGACGTATCGGAAACCATCCCTTCTCTACGATCGCGAGCCGGTTCCACATCCAGCCGATTGGGCCAGGAACCGTGTCTCACTCGGTATGCCAAGAGTTTGAGATCATTTAGAATCACCAATAGGCTTGGTATCAGGACCAGTGTCAGCACCGTGGCAAAGATCAATCCTGCTGCAATGGAAAGGGCCATGGGGACAAACATTCTCCCATTGAGACTTCTAGCGAGAATTAACGGCGCCACCGCCCCGACTGTGCTAAGGGTCGTGAGAATGATCGGTCGAAAGCGGCGTGCGCCCCCCTTTATGATGGCATCAAAGAAAGCCATCCCCTCGGCGATGTTTCCGTTGATGCGCTCAATAAGGATAATCGCATCGTTGACCACAATGCCGGTCAGGGCAACCAGTCCGAAAACACTCATCAAAGACAGATCATACCCGAACATCAAGTGACCCCAAACGGCACCGATCATACCGAAAGGAACGGTAAACATGATCACGAAAGGCTGGGTATAGGAGCGAAAAGTGGTCGCCACGATGGCAAAAATACCGATAATCGCCAGGGGGAAACTCACTAGCAGACTCCCCAAGGCATCCCGCATACTCTCCTGTTCCCCCTTCAGTGCTATCGACATCCCGGGGTATCGATTTTCCAGCTGTTTGAAAAACTCACCCAGATCGGAAAGGACCTCCCCGGCATTCGCCCTGGCGGAATCGACATCAGTCCTAGACCGAATCGTGATCGCGATTAGTGAGGAGCCTAAAGGGCCATGACCGACGAAGAAGTCATCGACGAGTTCGGTAGACTGGTCCGCAAAACGCTCG
>JAZFSW010000363.1:0-4028 GCA_036446375.1 Desulfobacterales bacterium
GTGGTGAAAGAATGGATATGAATCAGATGAAAGAAGAGGGTTCCTCAACCGATCAAAAGCGGTGGTAGCGTGCGGCTGTATTGCCGATGTTTGCCAACCCTTTTCAGACACCCCTCGTGTTCCCCCTCAAGAGGGTCTGCCCGACAGACGGCTAACTCCCTAGAACCATAGCCTTTTTCCTTCTGCTGGTTCCAATACCACTGAGATTGCATCCGTAGTATATACGAGTCTTTTTCGGTTGACATATTATGCCAGTATAGTAAACCTATCGGAACTGAACTACCATCGTTCCCTCTTTCTTCGGGAACATTTGCCGTGCGAAGCACTAACAACGCCGTTTGTTTGAACGGTTCATTTAGCAATCGAAAGAGGTTCGTGATGACATTTCCAAAAGGGCGTATACCCCTGTATCTACAGTTGTACTGGACGCTTAGAGAAGAGATCCTACTTGAAGAACTTACCCCCGGCAATCGGGTACCGACTATCACCGATCTGCATGAACGCTACGGTGTCAGCCAGGGCACGGTGCGGCAGTCACTGGATCTGCTGGAACAGGACGGCCTGATATCCCTGAAAGCCGGTAGCGGTATATTTGTCAATAAAGACATCACCACGATGAGGTGGTCCCAGATATCATCCATTGATGACGTCCAATCGATAACCGTAAATGCGGATAACGAAACGCTGTCTATAGATTGGGTGGATGTACCCAACCGGATACGATCCCGTTTTAGTGGTCAGGAAGGCGCACTGAAAGAGGATCAGGTCTACCGGCTACAGGTCCGCCAGGTGGATAAATCCGATCCCGACAAGAAGCAGCTTATGGAGGTTTTTCTCCCCGCCTGGCTCGCAGATAATGTCTCTCAGGAGGGGATCACCCAGCCGTTGAATGAAACGGAATTAGAGGGACGTAAAGAACATGCCCAATCAACACTCCAGCCTTGGATCTGTGGCTATGAGATCGGCGAGATCCTCGACATACCTGAAGGGACCCCGATCTTTCGGAATGAATGGGTCCATCATTTGCAGGATGGCCGCATTGCATCCGTTACGGAAACCTATCTTACCGCCAATGCGCTGGTGAGGGAATTTGAGTGGGGCGTGTAATCAACTCAAGATATCTCCGGATCCATCTTTCCTCAATTCGGTAGCTGAATACACTGAAGATTAAGGTGACGAAACACGACCTACCATTGCATTTCCTTGGCCGTGAGTAACGCCTGAGTTTCTCTGTGACCGATCCGGACGGCTACTGATTTCCATCCTTCAGCGCGTCTTCCAGACAATCATCCCTTCTTATTCGAGGCCCATAATCCCACAGCATGGCCCATGCCAAGAGCAACCCAACAGCTCGGGAAATGCATGTGAAAACATGAGGGGGGGCAATCATTGCAGACCTGTAATCCGGCCGGCTTAATTCCTGTTGACGCATAAGCCGGAGGTATCTATACTCGATCAGTTTAAAAGGAGGTCCTTATCATCATGGGAAGGAGGTTTCTTCTCCCATGGATAGATAGGAAGGTGTTCCCCCGACCGCAGAGCATCAAAACAGTTCCGGAAAAGGAGAAGTGGCAATGTCAAGAAAATCATCACGGATGCCGAAAGTTGCCTTTGGCTCACACCGCATTTCACGCCTGATCGTCGGGGGGAACCAGCAAGTTGGCGCGTCCCATCAGTCCAGACTGATGTCTTTGCATATGCTCGAATATTATACAGTGGATCAGACCGTGACATTTCTGAAAAGCTGCATAGCCCAGGGCATGAACACCTGGCAAGCCAACTATGGTGAGAAGACGCGGGATGTTGTCTTGAAACTTCGCGAAGAGGGCAAGAAGATAAACCTTATCTGCCTCAGCTCTCCGGAAATTGCCGAACGCAAGAAGTCGTGGAGCAGCCTGATGGAACTAGAGCCCATCGCCATCTATCTTTGGGGGTGGACAGCCGATAAATTATTCCGTGAAAGAAAGCTCGATACGGCTCGTGATTTCCTCACGAGAATTCGGGATACAGGCCTACAGGTTGGCGTCGCAACACACAGACCGGAAGTCATTGAATACATCGAAGAAAAGGGGTGGGATGTGGATTTCTATATGGCAGCCCTGTATCGGTGGGGTCGGAGCCGAGACGAAATACTGGAAATTGCGCCCGAGGTGCCGATCGACGGCTATAGTGGCATGGATCTGTATTTGCCCTCTGAGCTTTCAAAGATGTGTGACACCATCAGCAAGACCGACAAGACCTGTCTTGCCTTCAAGCTCCTTGCCGGAGGAAGAACCTGTAATTCACCCGAGCAGGTAAGTGGTGTATTTGAAACGGTTCTTGGCAGTATCAAACCCACGGATGCAGTGATCGTAGGGATGTATCCCCGCTTTTCCGATGAAGTCAAAGAGAACGCTGATCTGGTAAGAAAGTTCGGGTAAACAGTGCAAAGCTCTGCACTGCCATGGCTATCTATCAGCAGCAACCCGAGGCCCGATTCGCTTAAGCCAATCAGCATAGCCGATCGCTGATCGACAGGAGATAAGGGGAGGGGAACTTTCCCCGGCGTTCGAATCTATCTCTGTTCACCACTGGCAGGATCCGAGCCGATCTGAGATGTCTCAGATCGGCTCTTTTTTATGGTATTTTCATACAGAGTTGATATAGTCTGACCGTCTGCACGCGACATGTCGAAAGAGAGCTTCCATCAGCAGAAGAGGGAATCTATGGATAGGAAAAAAGATATTGCCCTGCTCTATGAGATCAGCAAGGCCCTCAGTGAGGATCTGGATCTGAAAAAATCGCTATACCGGGTGCTGGACATCCTTGCTGAGGCCATGGACATGGTACGGGGTACGATAACCATTCTCGACCCCCTTCGAAACGAGATCTTTATCGAAGCAGCCCATGGCCTTTCCCTGAGCAAGGCTGGAAGGATCCGGTATAAACTGGGCGAGGGTATCACCGGCCAGGTGATTGAAACGGGAAAGGCCATTGCCATACCGAAGATCAGCGAAGAGCCCAGATTTCTTGACCGGACATCTTCCAGGAAGAAAAGCCGGAAAAGAGAACTTTCCTTTATATGCGTACCGATAAAGCGGGGCAAGCAGGTTATCGGCGCGCTCAGCGTCGATAAGCCCTATAGTGAATCTTACCGTCTGAAGGAGGGAAGAAAACTTCTCTCGGTCGTAGCCACGATGGTGGCCAGGCAAGTGATTAACCTGGAAAGTATCCGCCTGGAAAAAGAACAACTTCACGAAGAGAATAAACGCCTGAGAAACGAATGGGAGAATAAATATCGTACCACCGATATCATTGGAAACAGCAACAAGATGCGGGAGGTCTTTCAGATGATCTCCCAGGTTTGCCAGAGCAATGCCACGGTGCTGATCCGGGGAGAAAGCGGCACGGGAAAGGAACTTGTTGCCAGCTCTATTCATTACAATAGCCTTCGCGCCCAGAACCCTATTGTTAAGGTCAACTGTGCCGCATTGCCTCAGACGCTCATTGAAAGTGAGCTGTTTGGCCACGAAAAAGGTGCATTTACCGGAGCGATAAGACAGAAGCTGGGGAAATTCGAACTGGCCCATAAGGGGACCCTGTTTCTCGATGAGATCGGGGCCGTTGGGCTCGACGCACAGGTCAATCTCCTTCGGGTTCTGCAGGAGAGAGAATTTGAGCGTGTCGGGGGGCATCGGACGATAAAGACCGATGTACGGATCATTGCCGCCACCAACAAGAACCTGGAGCAGGCGGTTGAAGACGGCCAATTCAGGGGAGATCTTTACTATCGGCTCAATGTATTTCCGATCTATCTGCCCCCTTTGCGGGAAAGAAGGACCGATGTGCTGCAGCTTGCCGATTACTTCCTTGAAAAATATGCAGACGAGAATAACAAGGCGATTCGCCGCTTTTCCACACCGGCTATCGATATGCTCATGGATTATCACTGGCCGGGAAATGTCCGGGAACTTGAAAACTGTATCGAACGTGCCGTGCTTCTCTGCGAGGAAGGGGTGATCCATAGTTATCACCTGCCGCCGACAATC
>JAZFSW010000364.1:0-2672 GCA_036446375.1 Desulfobacterales bacterium
ATATGAAGATTTCTACTTAGCCATCGGTTACACTTTTTACGAGTTCATCAGTATTGACGATGAGAATATGGGGTGCAATCTGCATGGTAATGGTTTTTGGGTGCCTGCCCTGGAGGATTGCAAGTGACGAGGGAATGGAAACTGACATACGACAGCCTGCGGACCGGTCGACTGCCCGAAGGGGTTCTCGAATACGCGGTGTGGGTGCCGCCGGGATACAAAACCGGCCAGACCTTACCGCTGATCATTAATCTACACAGCGGTAGTGGTTCGAGAGGTAATCTTGGAGTGTTCTCACCGGTCGTCGAGGCTGTCACGAAAGCCGGTGACTTTCCGGATGCTGTATGGCCAATGCCGTCTGCGGGTCGTTCCTTCTACATGGATTTTGAGGATGGCACCGCTGATCGGGAGTCGGTCATCGACAGACCATCGCTCTTCTGCAATATTCCGACCTCCAGGAAGCAATATCTAATCCTTTCCCTTCTTATCTTCGATTGGAAACGCGTAGCATCAATGAAAGAGGAGGATCCATCATGAACTGGCGAGAGGCCTACAAACGCAAGCAAACTTCAGCGGATGATGCTGTCAGGACAATAAAGTCAGGAGATCGGATAGCCATCGGCGGCTCAACCGATCAGCCCAGAATCTTGCAGGATGCCATCTTTGCCCGGAAAGATGAACTGAGCAATGTGGATGTTGTGATTACCCCTATGCTAACCCATCCTTGCTGGCTTGAACCTGGCTATGAAGATGCTTTCCAGGTCACCATCGCAGGCTGGAGTGGTCCTCTGGGACGCCCGATGCTGTTGGAGAAACGAGGACATGGCCTTGTCCCCAACACGTATCACGGCATTTTTGCCAAAGGAACGGAAGCACCTGAAAAGGGTGAACATACGGAAATGGATGTTTTTGTGATGAAGGTATCCCCGCCAAACGAGAAGGGGATCGTGAGTCTGGGTGGATACCGGTGGATGAAAAAGGAGATTGCCGAAAGATCAAAGATTGTCATCGCAGAGGTAGACACGAACCAGCAGTGGTTCTGCGGTGATACAACCATGCCGATGTCTGAAATCGACTATTTCGTAGAATACACCGACCCCATGAGCACCCTTGAGGGGATAGAGGATGCTTTGATCAAGGCAGATCTGGATGAAGAGATCGAGGATAAGATCAGGCAGATCGCCGGGATGAGCCTTCCGTATACCCGTTCACTGATAATACCTTCCCTTGTCGCAATGCCCGAACTGTTTATCGGTTTGGCCGATGATCTTCTCGGGGACCCACCTGAACACACGCAAACGATTTCCGACCTTGTGTCATCCTTGATTAACGATGGCGATACGATACAGCTTGGGCAAGGGTCTCCGGCCGGGTACTTTGCCCGTCTGGGCTGTTTCGATCAGAAGCATGATCTGGGTGTCCACAGCGAAATTGCGTGTCGGGGGCTTGTAGATCTGGTGGAAGGCGGTGTCATAACAGGCAAACACAAAACGGTCCATCCGGGGAAGGCGGTCTTGCAGGGACTCGATGGTATCACACCCGAAGAAACGGACTATTGTGTGGAAAATCCCAAGATCGAGGTGTACGGCGTGGAACACATCAGCGACATCAAGCAGATCGCTGCCCATGATAATTTCGTATCCATCAACAATGCCCTGGCGGTGGATTTGACAGGTCAGATCTGTTTTGAAACGATATTTGACGGTATCCCTGTTCACGGGCCGGGTGGACAGCCGGACTTCCACGTGGGATCGTATTGCTCCAAGGGGGGACGGCCGATTACGGTTCTTTATTCAACAGCTGCTGACGATTCCATTTCGAGAATCGTACCACAATTTGAACCCGGCGCGGTGGTGAGTGTCAGCCGCGCCCACGCGTATTACGTCGTGACAGAATACGGTGTTGCCAAGCTGATCGGAAAATCTCTAAAAGAAAGAGCGGAAGCGCTGATCTCTATCGCCCACCCGGATTTCAGAGAAGAATTGAGAAAAGCAGCAAAGGAACTATTCTGACACTCCCTGGCACGCCATGAACGGTCCTGAAGCGAAGGCGATTTATCGGTTGAGGCCAATTTCCAGAGATGAGCACACTGTCGCATGACCAGGCAGTTCGCCCAACATAAAGGGCTGGCCGTCTTCTTCCAGAAATGGTGGAAGACCACCGAAAGAACGGCAAAGGTACTGGATATGCATCCTACACCGGACTGCCCTGCAGACCCTGTAGTCCTTTCGTATACCAGATCTCGCTGAGATGACCGATACCATGCTGGACCAGTGTTCCGCCGATGGTCTCTCTCAAACTGCGGCTCCCCATCATCGGCATATCTCTTACCTCATCAAGATCCTCTTCTTTCAGGCCGTTCAGATACGCATTCGTTGCGCTGTAGGTGTTCTCCATATATTGAAGAAACGCCGGTAGGTCCTTAATTCGTACGGCTGCGGCATCCTCGTCTGACATGCCCGTGCCTTGCGCTCTGGAATCCAGCCCCAGTTTCTCATCCCATCCTTCTTCGTTCCAGACAGGCGTCTTTTTCTGAAGCATGAGGCCAATCACCAGGTCCTCGGTCCGGACGCAGTGCCAGATGGTAAAGGCGATATGGTTCCCTTTGCTTAGGGGTGAAAAGTGAAGTTGCTCATCGGTAAGATCCTTCACCGCATCAAGTAGCTTCTGAT
>JAZFSW010000365.1:0-5239 GCA_036446375.1 Desulfobacterales bacterium
GATACGCGGTCCTTTGTGCCTATTCCGGTGAGGAAGCCATCGAGGTTATCTTCAAGAACAAGATCGAGGTGGTCATTACCGATATCATGATGGCGGATATGAACGGGATCGATCTGATCAAACGGGCGCTGAAGACTTACAGTAATCTGGAATGTATCGTGATTACCGGTCACAAGGACAACGAGCTGGCTGTAAGGGCCCTCAGAGCCGGCGCCTTCGATTACCTAACCAAGCCGATTGATCTTGAGGAACTGACCATCTCCATAAAGCGAGCCATCGAGAAAATAAACCTCAACCTCACCAGTCTCTACCGAAACCGGGAGCTGACGATCTCATCGGAGATCATCACACGGATGAATGAGGAACTGGAAAGACGGATTGAAGAAAGATCCAGCGAACTGGCACAGACCCAGAGCCAGCTCTTTCAGACCTCTAAACTGGCCACCCTGGGTGAGATGGCCGCCGGTCTGGCCCATGAGATGAATCAACCCCTTGCCGGTATCTCGCTAACCTCCCGGAGCATTCGCAAGATGAAGGACCGGGAGAAGCTGACCGATGAGGAACTCATTTCCGGTCTCGACGATATCGAGTTGTCTGTTAAGCGAATGGCCAGGATCATCGAACATATCCGGACGTTTGCCCGGCAGGATGCTATGAAATTCAGTGAAGTGGCAGTCAACAGCACCATCGATTCCGCCCTGAGTCTGATGGGCGAGCAGATGCGACTCCACGGCATTGAAATACAGACCGATTACTCTCCATCCATACCAAAGATTACCGGGGAGCCGTTTCAACTGGAACAGGTCTGGATTAATTTTCTTGCCAATGCCCGCGATGCACTCGATGGCATAGGGGATAGAGAGGCTGGTTTTCAGAAGCAGCTACGGATTTCCACCTCTCTTGATCCGGAAGCAGACATGCTGAAAGTCATGTTCAGCGACAACGGACCCGGCATCCCGGAAGACGTCAGGGACAAGGTGATGGAGCCGTTCTTTACTACCAAAGAGGTGGGTAAAGGAATGGGACTGGGACTGTCCATCAGCTACGGGATTGTCGACTCCCATCAGGGGGAGATCGCATTGGGTCAGAGCGACATCGGTGGTGCGGAAATCACCGTGCTGCTGCCGCTGCGGGTTGAGGAAGACTAGGGGGGTTCAAGGGTTCGGGGTTCTGGGTTCAGAGTTCGGGGTTCAGGGTTTGGGGTTCAGGTGTCAGGAAAGGGCTTTTAACCCAGCCGAAGGTTGGCATGAGGTCTCAGATGAAACTCAGCGCGACCGTGGATGCCATGCTGTCGTGAAACCTGATCTCTTACTCAGATCCGGTGGCGTGAAATCACAAGTACCAAGCACCAAATGACAAACAAGCTCCAAACTCAAGAATCCAAATTCCAAACACGGCCCGCCAGTTGTTGTTTGGGATTTCACCTGCCCGCCATCGTGAGCCTTCGGTCCCTCAGGCGAGGCGGGCGGGGATTTGGAGCATTGTGATTTGTTTGTTTTTTGGGATTTGTCATTTGAAGTTTCTCATGAATCCCCAAGTGCAAGCCAGAGGCTGGCCTGAAACCTGACACCCAAAGGGGCTCCCGGCTCAACAGATCTGGGCGGCTATGGTTTCAATATCTCTGGCAAAGGGGGAATTGGGGGCTTCGAGCAGAACCGGTTTCAGCTTTGCGATGGCTCTTCCCACCGCATCATCTTCCCGTATCGTCATAATGATGGCACTGTCGATATCCAGGTATTCTTTCATGAGCTTCCGAATGACGCCACCGGTGCGGGCATCTTTTTCCGTTCGGATTCTGTTGACAATCACAAGGGGTTTCAGACCCGTCAACATCTTCTGAGCCGGATCGGCCACCCGCGCGTCGGTCTGCCGTGCGGCTGCGAAAAACCCTGCCATGGTCTTCAGGTGGGGGTTAAGGTCCGGTTTCTTTGCCTCTTCCAGAAGCGCCAACAGCGCGTTGCATTTCTCGCGCTTGAAGAAGAATGCGAGACGTCTGAAAACCGCGGACTTGATGAAGCTGTATACGTTTAACAGGGATGGTACTTCAGGGGTTGTTATGAGAAGGGTCTGCTGGGCGGCGATGGAAAAATCCACGACATTGTGGGAAGCACCGGGGGCAAGATCCAGAAGTACAAAGTCACAGTCAATCGTTGAAAGATGCCGGATGAGCTTCATCTTCTGCTGATAGGCCAGATTCGAAATGCCCGGAACATCCCCGCCACAAATAATACCGACATTGGCAATGTCGGTATCCAGGATTACATCGGTGAGGTTCTTGACCTTTTTCTGTAAGAAGTCACTGAGGCAGAGGGGGGAGCCCCGAATGCCGAAAATGGAATGAAGATTGGACGCACCCAGATCAAGATCAACGGCAACCACTTTCTTGCCCATTTTCGACAGGGCAATGGCAAGGTTTGCCGAGATGGTGCTTTTCCCAACACCTCCCTTTGGTCCGATGATGGCGGTAATATTCTTGTGTTTGTCCATGAATCATCCGCCTGTCACAGGTTCAAGAGACCCTTTAAATCTTCCTCAAGCGTGTCGTTTTCCGTAACCTTATCTCTTGCCTGATCCGATGTCATCTCCTTTACCATGGCGACAATGCGCTCAGGATCCAGAGGATCGGGAAGACATCGATCCCCCGGAATAAACGGGCCCTCGAAGCTGTGAATGACAGCAGCATCTCCCAGCACGATGGCCGCCGGTTGCTCCGGAGCCTGGCACAGGTTCCGCAAGTGATTGACTTCGTCCGGAAAACAGCCGTTCGTATCAAATATAACCATATCCGGGGCATGCTGCGCGATGGTGCTGTCTGCATCCAGTATCCGGTTGAAGAACAGAGATTCAACGCCGATGCGGCGTAGAATCTTTTTCAATATGTTGCCCCTCAACGCATCGGCTGAGAAAACAAGAATCATTGTCTATTCAATATTGAATAACTTATCAAAATTGGCGGTGGTAAATATCTTCCTGATACCGGGATTGCAGTTGACGATATCCAGATCTGCATTCTCTCCGCCAGTACGTTCTCTGAGCATCAGCAACATGCCCAGGGCGGAGCTGTCCAGGTATTCTGCCTCAGTCATATCGAGGACACATTTTGAAATGGACGCAAGATCGTCCTTATACGCGTCCCCGAAGTCCTTGTACATGGTGATATCAAAACGGCCGCTGATACTAAGCGTCAGCGTCTTGCCATCGTCAGAGATTTGTTTGGTGACTGCCATTTTCTCAATCCTCCGGGTTAATGGATCCTTTTCTATTCTGCTTCCGTCATCGCCATAATCAACGCCCCTTTTGCCGTGGTGTTGAGGGGGTCTTCAGCAATGCGTACCGAAGATATGTCGATGGGTAGATTGACCGTCTTGAGCGTATTCTCAAACTTCTCCCTGAAGCCCTTGGGCATAGCCGTTCCCCCGCTAAGGACGATCGGAATCGGTACTGCAATCTTGGGGATCTTGTCGGAAGCAGCCAGAACGCGCTGCACACTTTCAAGAAGCCTGAAAATAAGCTCATCATAAAAGATTTGCAGCGCGATTGTAACGCGGTCCTTGGCGTCTGAAGTGAAATCCAATTCCGTTTCCTTTATCGATTTTATCTTCGTGGCAGGCTCTGCAACCATCCGGCCCACGATGGCATCAATATAATCCCCTCCCAATTGAAGGCTGTAGGTGATAACCGGAAAAGAGAGATAAGACAGGCAGACATTGCACATACCACCGCCGAGGCTGATCCCGATTCCCGTGAAATCATCCGCTGAAAGCTCGGTGAGAACCGCAGCCATCCCCTCGTTGAGGGATATAGGCGAATAGCCCAGCGCACTGAGGGATTGCTTAATAACGGCCTCATGGTACACGATGGACCCTTTTCCGTCCAAGGGCTCTCCCGGGATCCCAAAGCAGAGCACTTCGCCGAATGTCTTCGGCTTCTGGATGAGGCTACCGACCACGGCCTTGATGACGCTCAGCCCCTCACTTTCATCCGCGCTTATCAGCCCTTCCTTCATCGGGCGCCGGGTCTCCAGGTGGAACATATGGGCAAAACTGTCCGCAGAAGCGCCGACGATATAAAACAGGCCATCCTTTTCATAATACATGATGCCCTTCTGGTCGAGAATGTCCCGGGAAAACTTTGCATTGGGAACGGTGAAAAACGCATTGAGATCCTGAACGGTATGGATCTGGTTGTCCTTGTTTTGTGCGACAACCACATGGCTGGTCCCGATATCCAGACCCACGGGCCCTGCCGGGCGTTCGGCCGCTTCCCCGACCACTTTGTCTTCCGAGACGACCGGCTTCTGCATGGTTGGCATCGCCGTCGCCTGGGGTTGCTGATAGGATGTTTCGGTTGTGGCCGCCCCATCGGTATCACTGGCAGCAACGCCCGCATTTCGTATCGCATCCATCCGTGCCTTTAAACTATCAAGCTCTTTATCATCCGGCATTTTTACGTTCCTCCTTTCATTTTGGCATAGAGACCTTCCTCTTTGCCGTTGCATATTTCTTACCATCGAAATTCGACGATAAGCTGTCAGGTGTCTGTATCAGACGCTGCCGCTGTGCCTCCACCGGCTACCGGCAAACGCATGGTAACTGTCGTTCCCATGCCTTCCGTGCTGGTCATGTCCACATTACCTCCATGACGTTTGATGATCTTTTCGGTCAGCGATAATCCCACTCCCGTACCGGAGCCGACCTCTTTGGTTGTAAAGAAGGGGTTGCGGGCCTTTCGCAGCACCTCGGGGGACATCCCCTTTCCGTTATCGGTTATCTCAATGGTGATCTGGTCCTGCTCTTTATCGTATGTGGTACCGACCTTTATGACACCATCGTCATCTACAGCATCCAGGGCATTCTTAAGGACATGGTGAAGGCATTGGTTTAGCCCGAGGGTATCGCAGGGCAGGGGGGGCACGTCCTGCAGTTCTTTTTCGAACGCGACGTCTCCGGTATTCTCGACATTCATGATGGTGATCGCTTCCTGAATGCTCTGATTGATATCTATCTTGCCGGTGGTTGCCAGGTCCACCCGTGAAAAGCTTCGCAGACTGTCAACAATCGTTGCGATCCTCTCGATACCCCTGTTGATCCTGTCAGATCTCTTATCTATTGTATCCTTTATATCATCAAGGTTCTTTTCGGCAAGATAATCTTCGTATTCTTTCACAAGCGATTCCGGAACATCCCTATCATTCCAGTACCCCAGCGCTTCGGCCATCTGATACATCCGCTTGGACAGA
>JAZFSW010000366.1:0-3656 GCA_036446375.1 Desulfobacterales bacterium
GCATTCACTTAACCACAATATTGACCAATCGGTCCGGCACAAAGATCTTTCTGACGATCTCCCGATCCTTGATCCATTTCGTCACCATGGGATCGGCCATTACCCGTGCCTCGATATCTTTTTCGGCCATGCCTCTATCCATGGGAAGGGACGCCCTCATCTTTCCGTTGACCTGCACAATGAAGGTAACGGTTTGCTTCATCGTATGTTCTTCGGAATACACCGGCCACGTCTCATCAGAGATACTCAATTCCTGGCCCAATTGTTCCCACAGCTCTTCTGCAAGATACGGAGCAAAAGGAGAGAGCAGCTTCACAGCAGCTTCCACAACCGACCGGTGCCGGACCGCGTGTCTTGCCATGTGGTTGAGCAGCTCCATGATTCGGGCCAGAGCAGTGTTGTATGAAAAGCGCTTGACGTCACCGGTCACCGCTTTGATGGTCCGGTGGGAACAGGGTAGTGGGTCAGTTTGAATTTTCAAGGCGTTGACCTACTTGAACACTTGCGCCAAGCTCTTTGCATGGACACCAAGGAAAAAGACTTGAATGTGTCGGCTTTCCACGTTGTTCGACAAGCCACAGGAGAAACCCATCCGGGAGAACCCAGTGAACACTCCGCCCGCAGAGCGGGTGGCCTCAGGAAGCCCCCTCGAAGGGGGCCAGTCATGTCGTGCTTATCTCTGCTTTCCGCATTACGTCATTCCTGCGAAGGCAGGACACGTAGTGAAGCCTTAGCGCTCATCCAGAAGCATTACAAAGCAGAGCATTTCTGGATCCCGGATCAAGTCCGGGATGACATCCTGGGCATGAGGGTACATTTTCAGTTTGTCATGTCTGGGCATATATTGCCCCAAGATCAACAGATTCTCGCCGGATCGGTAGAACCTATTAGGGTCCTCCACCGGAGGTGGAGGGCTTAGACCGAAACTAATCGCAAATCTTTGGATTTAGGATTTATGATTGTTGCTTGCCGGCAGTAAGAATCCGCATTCTTCCAGGTAACTGACAATCTTGCGGGCGTTTTCTTCCGGACTTGTCTCGATGGTATCCAGGATCAGCTCCGGGTTTTCAGGGGCTTCGTAGGGATCGTCAATGCCGGTGAAGCCTTTGATATCGCCGCGTCTCGCGCTGGCATATAGCCCTTTTATGTCGCGTCTTTCGCATTCTTCAAGGGGGGTATCAACAAACACTTCGATAAAGTGGTCGTTCTCGACCATCTTCCGGCATTCATTACGTGTTTTCAGATACGGGCTGATCGCTGCACAGATAACCGCGCCGCCATGCCGGGACAATTCACCGGCCACAAATCCGATTCGCAGGATGTTGGTATCGCGCTCTTCTTTGCTGAACCCCAGACCCTTGGAAAGATGGGTGCGAACCACATCACCATCCAGGACAGTAAGATTCCGTCCCCTTTCAAGCAACTGGGTGGTTAGCACGTCGGCTGTTGTTGACTTTCCGGAGCCGCTTAAGCCGGTAAACCAGATGCAGAACCCCTGCTTGTGGCGCGGAGGATGGGTTTCACTCAGGATCGCAGCAGTCTCTTTGCGCGTAAACCATTCGGGCAGCACTTTCCCTTTGGCCAGATACTCCTCTCTGGCTTCGGTGCCGGAGATCGAACGGATATTGGCACCTGCGGCAACTTCTTCCTTTTCTTCGTACCGGTCCTCATCCACCAGATACACCAACTCTTTGAACGGTACAGACGTGACCCCGACCTCTTCGGAATAGATCGACATGAATTCCTGCGCTTCATAGGGGCCATAAAAGGGTTTGCCATTGGAATCTGTGCCCGGACCCGCGTGATCACGCCCGACAATAAAATGATCCGCACCGTAGTTGCGGCGAATGATGGCATGCCACACCGCCTCACGGGGACCGGCCATCCGCATGGCCAGGGGTGAAAGGCTGAGAATGGTATTTTTTGGGTCATAGTAGGTTTCATAAAGAGCCCGGTAGATGCGAACGCGGGTATAATGATCCACATCGCCGGGTTTGGTCATTCCCACAATCGGTTGAATCAGAAGGCTTCCTTTCACTTTCGCAGCGGCTCGCTTGGTGAGCTCTTCATGAATCCGGTGCATGGGATTACGGGTCTGAAAGGCAACCACATGCGCATGGCCCATGGCGGTCAGCAAGGCGCGGACCTCTTCAGGGGTGTGCCGGATATCTCTGAAATCATAATAGATCGGCAGATTCACCACTTTCAACTCACCGGATACACAAAAATCCCCCCATCGAATCATTTCAGAAACCAGGGGATGGCGGTTGTCTGTTGTGCCCAGTACCAGCCGGGCTTCCATGCCCGGATCCCAGCGGTAAAACTCTTCCAGGCGCATCACGCCAATGAGGTAGTTCTTCGAATCCCGAAGGGCAATCCATTCCTCACGCGTGGGCAATTCTTCCTTGCTGATAGTAAGGGTAATCGGAATGGGGAACAGGGTGCCGTTTGCCAGGCGCATTTCGGTGAGCACACGCTGGTAATCCGCCTTTCCCATAAAGCGATCCAAAGGGGAAAAAGCACCGGTGGCCAGCAGTTCAAGATCGCACAACGACCGTTGGGATATCTGGATGGAGGGGTAATGATTCGCTTTGGCGATAAGCGCTTCACGCTCTTCGCCGGTTGTGAGTAGATCGGTTAATTCTTCGCCGTAAGGTTTTATGAGCATATCGTTAGTATTCATCCTTGATTTGGGGATAGAGGTCAGTGATCAGATGTCAGACGACGGATGACAGAAGACAGCAAGAGCATAGTGAAATCTCACGCATCAGTCTTCGCACAAGGCTACGCCCGACAAGAAGGCGCAAAGGCGCAGAGGGCACTGAAAATACTCTTTTGACCCGTCTTCAGACTTCCCGCGTGGCCAAGGCTTCCGTCGCCAGTGAATCTGACAATACAATGGTGTGCATATCTCATTCCTCCATCATTTTCGTTTGGGGTCGGACAAAGTAGAACACATTATCTCCAAGGATGACACACTTGACCCCCTCTTGCTACACGTCGACCGATAATTGTCAAGATTTGACTGCGTCTCTTCTGGGATCTCATGTTGCATGTTCCAGGGGGTTGGTTAACTTATTCACCAAACCTACAGCTCCGCCCTTTCGAAGCCATCGGTAAATGACGCTTATCCATGTGATATTACTAGATATTAACTCAATACAGAGGCACTAACTGATTGCTTCTAACTCGTCAGGCCATCCATCCGCGGACATCTCCTCGGGGTCATCGATTTCCAACTCCATTGAAAGCTCCCGGATCTGTTTCTTTATCTCATCGTATTCCTTGATCCTGATGCTCAGAAAACGGCGGGCCATTTTCATTTTCTCTTTGATTCCCTCAGGAGTGAGAAGATACGCATAGGATCTCAGATTCAGGGCGTTGGGTGAGCGAATGACCTTTACCATCCCTTTCCTGGTCAGCTCCGAGACGCAATAATTCAGCTTGCCCAGACTGACCCCCATCTTTTTCGCCATTTCTCGCTGGGTAAGATTGCCCTTCTGACTCAGGAGCTTAAGGAGCCGGTACTGTATGATATTCTTATCAAGATCGTTCATGGTATGAACATTTAATAAATTCGGCCGATTATGTCAAGAGATAATGAGGGAAAGACCGGAGATCAGAGGACGGATGACAGAAGACAGCAAGAACATAAT
>JAZFSW010000367.1:0-3875 GCA_036446375.1 Desulfobacterales bacterium
ACCGTAATCAGGTAGCCCTCTTCTTTCAGAAAAGGTCCTTCGTCCCTTTGCGACCGTTCCTCAAGATAGCAGACGTCCAGTGTCCCGATCGTCTCTTTCGCCACCACGATATCCCGTGATAAGCGCCACTGCGTGTCCTCATATTTCTGCGTTGTATAGGTCCGGTCTCCCACCAGGAGCCTCACGCAACTGATACCAGGATACTGCAACGAATCGGGGATCAGATCCACAGTTCCCTGCAGGATCTGGTGAAGGTCTTCTTTCTCCTGGATGAGACGCGACAGGTTGTAGACGCCGGTCAGTTCCTTTACACGCCCCTGCAACTCTCTTTGCAGCTTGATAATACGCCGGCCGACATTCAAGCGGGCCTGAAGTTCTTTGCTGTCATAGGGTTTAGAGATGTAATCATCTGCTCCGGCTTCCAGCCCTAGAAATACATCCATACCATCGGCTTTGGAGGTGAGCAGTATCAGGTACAAGGGTTCTGCCCGGTCCTGTTTGCGCAAGGCCCGGCATAGGGCAGGACCTTCAATTTCCGGCATCATCCAGTCAAGCACCGCCAGCTGCGGCGCATTCGACCCCTGCATTGCTTCCCAGGCCTCCTGTCCATCACAGGCCACCTCTACATCATGGCCCCATTCTTCCAAAGCGGCCTGCAGCATATTTCGGGATATCTCTTCATCCTCTGCAATCAGGATTTTCATTGGTCGTTCCCCTTGATGTGAAATGAGGGTCCAAATGGAATCGCTAGAAAAATGTTTCATGCCTATAGTATTCCACGGGTCACCCTATCAAAGTCCGGGCGCGGCATTCAATGGAAAAGTGCATCACAGATTGACTGTCATGATAGCCCCACGATCTTCCCCTGTTTTGCCCAGATCGCACCGGGTAGGAAACATCACTGCTGTTGATCTATCTCATGTTGATCTGAAAACGCAGCAGCGACTTGATTATCAGATCATAACAAAGCAAGAAGTGTGCCAGAGAGGATATCGATCAGCATATGGGGAGGATAGGGGAACTTCAGGGAGTGGCCCTAGGCCGAATACCGCGAAAGTACCTATAATTATTGTTAAAATGGATAATGTAAAACAGGGCCAAGATATAACTTTATCCCAGAGATGGGTGTCGATAGTGCAAGAATCGTTTCGCTGTTACAATTGTGACAAAACTTTGACGATCAGAGCCCACATGTAATCACGCATGGTTGCCCCGGGGAGTGCAGTTTCCGTTAGAATAGACGTCTTCAGTTGCAGTGGCGAGCCCCCCCGCCGCAGGCGGCGGGGAGTTTCAATTGCTTTTCTTCTCAGAATCAGGTGGATATCCCGCAGGCATACGCAAAACGAATCGTTCCGGGAATGCGGATTATTTCCCCACGAGACGATAGCACACCAGTCGCTGCCTGAAGCGAAGATACAAAAGACCATTGGCGATCACCGGCTTGGTCCAGACAGGCCCCTTGATATCACCCAGAGCCTTGCGAATTCTGGCCACCTCAACGAACCGGTCCGGATCGGGTCGCATGAGGAACAGGTTGCCTTTGATATCAATGCACAGCAGATGGCCGTCCACGTAAGTACATGTACCCCACCCCATCTTGTTGGTGGCCCATTTTTCGGTCCCGTCTGCCAGGCTGACACTCTTGAACGCTCCCTTGTTCTGAAAGCTGTCCCCGGAATAGCCGTAGAGGACTCCATCAATGATATATGGATCGGAATGTTGAGCGGCAATGGCCTTACTTTGCCAGAGGATCTCTGCCCCGGAAGCTCCGGCCTTCAACAGCATGCCACCGGTTCCGTAGCCGGACGTAACAAAGATGCTGTCGCCGCTTGTGATCGGCGTACTGGCATTGACATCGTAGTTCGTCTTCCATGGGACATTCCAGGCCTCTTCGCCGCTTTCCGGGTCGAGAGCGGCAAGACCCTTGCCATGAAAGGCAAGCACCATCGATTTTCCGGCAATATCCATTCTCGTGAGAGCGGCATAGCCGGCACTGCCGCTGCCGCTCTTCCACGCAACTTTCCCCGTTATCTTATCGTATGCAATCGTCCGTGCGGTACCTCCGGCTTGCACGAGCACGCGTGTTCCCAGTACAAGAGGTGAGGAGGAAAAGCCCCACGTGGGCTCTTTTCCCGCTTCATCGGTGACATTGGTCCGCCAGCGTTCTTTTCCATCAAAGAGCGCCCAGGATGCAAGATCGCCGCTGCGGCCGAACGTGTAGACACGATCTTCGTCTATCGCAGGGGTCGCACGAGGTCCCCTGCCGTGGTTGCCGGTCGCCTTCGTTTGGTATGTTTTGTGCCAGAGCAGGCCGCCATTTACCGGATTGAGGCAGAAGATCAGATCGCTTTCTGTGTTGCGCCCGCTGACAACCAGACGGTTGCCTTGAATCACCGGTGCCGACCACGTCGCGCTCGAACTTCCCTGGCAAAGGAAGTCCACTTCCCACAACTTCTCCAATCCCCCGGACCAGTCCTTGATGATCCCTGTGACGCTACTTCGGTTATCCCCCTTGGCTCCCTGCCAGGAAACCCAGTCCGTATCACCCTTTGTCAGTGGTTCCAGAGGTTGAGACACAGGCGTGGGGATTACCTCCATCTTGCCACTCAACTCCTCTGTGCCTTTGATAATCCCTATCTGAGTCCAGAACAGGGCGCCAAGGATAAGTACCGCACCCACCATTGTACCAAGAATCCCAATTACCCACTTCTTCCACTTCTTCATACGATCCACTCCTTTCCTCCTCTATCGCTTCGATAGATCAAGGTTCTTGTACTTTCCAATGTATCGAGGAGTTCAGTTACCTCTGAACAGCTGAACCCCAGTAGTTAAAGCTTGCCGGTTTCCATCCGGGAACATACATCGTCTCAAGGTTATGTATCTTGAATCCGCCCTGCTCTATGAGATCCGGTATGGGCTTGTTTAAATTGCATCCGCCTGCCAGTCGTTTCCAGATGGGATTCACCATGCGCTGCCATTTTCGAACCCCTTCATCAGGAGCACGTCCATGTTCACAGAAAATCAACTCCCCGCCAGGCATCAGTACGCGCCCCATTTCACTCAGCGCATGAAGCAAATTCGGAATCGTACACAATGTGTACGTAACCAGAACGGTATTCACGCTATTTGACTCCAGCGGGATCTCGTCTCCGGAAAGGTCGATGAATTCCACCTCAAAGTGAACGTCAGCTGCTCGTTTTTCAGCCATCTTCCGCATCTGAGCAGAGGGGTCCAGACCCCAGACGTACTCAACATGTGATGAATCGTAGAACGGCAGATTCAAGCCGGAGCCACTGCCGATTTCCAGAACGCGACCCTTGGCCAAAGGCACAACCTTCTTGCGTTGATACATGATTGGCTTCGTGCTGCAAACGAGATTGACCATTCTCGGTAGGATGTGGTCTTCATAAAATCCCATATTTCCTCCGACGCTTCAGCTCATGCAGACATGGACTCCCGGTTGCCTATTCGCAGTACTTGGTTCCCCTGTCAAAGATAATCCGCCAGACACCAGGCTCCTCTTGTCGCCAGATGGATGTATATGTGGCTGTCCGTTTACCTCCAGCATCCCACACAGGACCCGTACTGATCGCCAGGTTTCCTGAATCAAGGACAGAAACCGTTTCCGGCTCCCACGAAAAAGGTGCCTCAGGCTCTGTGAAGTAGGACTTCCAGGCATCCGCCACCGCCTTTCTGCCTTTCTGGACAGCCGTCCCCGATAGGAATTGGGTTTCCTCCGACAGAAAGGACGCAAATGCCGCATGGTCGCGATCGGCCATTGTCTTGGCAAATGCGCGTTCCACCTCGGCGACCTTGCTGCCCGGATCGGCAGATTTTACCTTCGTGTCCGCGACCGATCCCACCATCAGGAGAAT
>JAZFSW010000368.1:0-6030 GCA_036446375.1 Desulfobacterales bacterium
GACAATACTGGTGCAGCAGCTCCCTTTCATCTTCCTGAATATCCGTAAATTCGCAGTGGCAGACATCATGTCGGCAGACATCGACAATGGTGATGTCCGCAGATATGGCCGATGCAAATCCCGGCAGATTGAAGGTGGCAGAGGAAACATCGCCTTTTGTGAAGCCATAATTCTGAAAAGATAGGCCGCCTGCACCGATGGTATGTGCAGGCATGTCGTGGTTCTCAAACCGGACGATGACGGGTTCTTCCCCAGAAGGGACCACCCGAACATACGTGCGCCGGCTGCTTGTTTCATACTCAAACATTTCAGGTTTGCTAGTCTGCTTTTTCCAGAACAAATTCGACCCTCCTGTTTCTTGCCCGGCCCTCTGCTGAACTATTGGGGTATAGGGGCAGAAGCTCCCCATAGCCCGTTGCCGTGAGACGTCTCGGATGGATACCGTTGTTGATGAGAAATTTCAATACGGTGGTGGCTCGAATCGCCGAAAGCTCCCAATTGGACGGAAATTGCTTCGTTGCAATGGGCACATTGTCTGTGTGGCCTTTGATATTCACATTGAACTCATAGAACTTGTTGATGAGTTGCCCGATCCCTTTTAACACGGGGACACCGCTGCCGTTTAGCGTTGCTGCTCCGGGTTCAAACAGAACGGTGCCCGCTATTCGAATGACAATACTGCCATTTTCGGGGAATGCATCGATTTTTCCCCCGAGATCATTTCCTTCAATGAATGTTTGTATATCCGTTAGGACCTCCATCCTTCTTGAGTCAATACCGGCGGGCTGATCCAGCTCGATGGGTTTTTTGAGGGTCTCATTCGTACCGGAAACATCGATATACTCAATCGGTGGTTCTTTTTCGCCAAGACTTCGTTGGATCGAGTTAAGCGCCATCTTGAATTTCCCGATATTCAACGCAGAAATGGAATATAGGAGTACAAAGAAGACAAGCAGCAGCGTCATCAGGTCGGCATAGGTGACGATCCAGCCGGTACCCTCATCTTCCAGATCGGTTTGAAAAGAGTCAATATCCATTTGTATCCTATTGGCCCGCCATTGAACGAAGGGACTTCCGATCCTTTCTCGGTATATAGGAGGATAGCATTTCGTAGACGATGATCGGGTTGTTATTGACCAGAATCGATATCGCCCCCTCATACATGATCTCCAGGTTGATTACCTGGGCAATGGTTCGCGCTTTAAGTTTTCCTGCGATGGGCAGAAAAATCAGTGTAGAAAGGAAGGATCCGTAAAATGTCGTCAACAGCGCGACAGCCATAGACGGGCCGATGGTAGAGGGATCATCCATTGTACTGAGCATTTGAATAAGACCGATAAGGGTTCCCAGCATGCCAAAAGCCGGTGAATAGGTCCCCATCTTTCTAAACACGTCCTGGACCCTCAGATGTCTCAATTTCAACGAATCAATCTCCGAACGCAAAGCGGTTCGTATCACGCTTTCTTCGGCACTGTCGGCAATGAGTTGGCAGGCCTTTTTCAGGAAAGGGGAACTCGTCTTGATATTGTCCAGCTTTAGCAGACCCTCCCTTCGCGTCATCGTGCAGATCCTGAGGAGGGTCTCGACGATGTCGTTGGGATCTTTGTCCTCACCGGTAAACACGAATAGGGCTGCCTGAAATGCGCCGGACACTTCTTTGAACGGGAAGGTCAGGAGCGTTGCGGCAATGGTTCCTCCCAGAACGATCATACCACCGGATATATTGACAAAATTCCGAATATCCCCGCCCAGGAGGATCGCACTTGCAATCAATGACAGTCCGGAAATAATACCGATTAGAGATGCTATGTCCACTTGGAGATACCCGATGCTTGTTGTTATGACATGTTCGTTACGATTCCCCGGAAAGGTGATGGGAAAACCAGCGGCAGACAGCAATGACACGCCTCCTCTCAAACCATCACAACCGCATGTCTGACCGGTGTCCTGAGAGTAGGAGACGGCTCAATTTAGTAGCAATTTCTGTGCCAAAGTAGTGCTAGCAAATCAAGAGCGTCGGGGTTCTTCAGATACCGGTATGATGGGTTGGTGTGGTGGGAAGGTGCAGCGTAGGGTGCAATATCGCGCCGGGATGTGCGATCAGGGGAAATAGTAATAAATATAGCTCATTACACGGAGATCCCATCCGAATGGATCGGTGCAGATGGCCAGATTGGGGGGCACTGCCGATCTGGCCGGCAGGAGATCTGCAGGAGATGACATGGGTTCGATTATTTGTTCACGACCAGCGGTCCGACAAAATATTGACGATTCTTTGCTGAAACCGGTGGAATCAATGTCGATTCCCGTGGGCTGCCTGTCGGCGACAACAGCCCATAATATGTCGGCGCAGTTTCTACTCTATAAACTCCTGTAAGTGATCCTAGTGACCCACAGCGTATCAGCGCAGTTTCTACTCTATAAACTCCTCGGGATGATCAATAACCCCTTGTTCATAGTTCTTCTCGCTGATCGGTTCGATCGATTCGGGGACATGGAGGGCGGTACCGATGCCGGCTGTTTCAGTATTTCCTGAAAACCGTGCCCATCGAACCCCGTTGGTCAGAACCTTCATAATCTCTTCATTATGAAAGATCGGGTAGGCTTCATGACCCGGCCTGAAGTAGAAAATCCGGCCCCTGCCGCGATGCCATACCGCGCCGCTTCGAAACACGTCGCCTCCCTCAAACCAGGAGATAAACAGCAGTTCATCCGGCTCCGGGATATCGAATTGTTCTCCGTACATTTCCGCGTTTTCCAGTTGAATGTAAGGCCCGATCCCCTGGGTGATGGGGTGATTGGGGTTCACCACCCACAACCGTTCCCTCTCAGCGGCTTCCCGCCAGCGGATCCCGCAGCTGGTTCCCATGAGACGTCTGAAGATCTTAGAGAAATGACCCGAATGCATCACTATCAGACCCATGCCATCGAGGACCCGGGCCTGGACACGTTCAACGATTTCGTTTTTCACCATATGGTGGGCCATGTGTCCCCACCACATCAAAACATCTGTCGATGCCAGGACCGCTTCGGTCAATCCATGCTCCTCCATCTCGAGGGTTGCGGTTTGGACCGTAATGTCCGATTCTTTTCGCAGGTGGGCGGCAATTGTCTCATGCATGCCCTTTGGGTAGAGTTTCTTTACAAAATCATTGTTCTGCTCATGGACAAATTCATTAAATATGGTGACACGGATATCTCCCATTTCTTACCCCCTCTTTCAAAAGTTAATGGTTTACCGATAGGTCTCAACCATGGACACGATTTCTTTGGCTTCTTCGGCACTGGCAAACCCTGTCAGGATGTAGATCCCCTTGCTGCCGATCGCATCCAGGAGCGGGATGATTTCATCTATTGCCACACCGACCACCTGAACGGATTTTCCGGCGCTGAGAATCTGTCGATACAGGCCATACCAGCGGGAATGACCGCCGTTTTCGATGCCCGCCTGAGGTGTCCATTCAATGGCATCCAATGGAGCGATATTTAACAGGTTGTCCAGATGACAGATCGCCTGGGTGCCGTCGAGATGATAGATGGAATGGTCCAGCCACGCGCACTGCTGCGTGAGACTGGGGGTGACGAAGCGTTCAAACATTGTGGGAGAAAACATCGCCGAGGCATCGCACTGGAGCTTGGCGGTTCTTCCGGGACCCCAGATACGAAAGGCGCCAAACGCCGAACTGCCGTCATCCAGCCGGATGATATCATATATCCGCTGATAGGCTTCAAACCAGACCCGGTTGATTTCCTGAACTTTTCGCTCTACCCATTCCGGCCTGTCGATCATATCCCGCATCAGGGTCTGGCCTTCCCGCAGGGCGGACAGTATGTCTATGTTCTCGACCAGATCGGGGCAGCCCACCATATACTTTCCCTGCGCAAGATCTGCAGAAGCCTTGAGGGTTCTCTCGATTACCTGCCACCACGGATTGGTGTCGTCAAATACCAGGGGTGGTAGTTTCTCCGGTGCCGGCTCCTGATGGAAGACCGGACGGAACCAAACGGTCTCTTCTGAAAATCCGGGTTCGCAACCGAGCAGGAGCCCCAGATCCCCTGCACCGATGTGGGTATCTGAGACCGGTAGAACGTCGGCCGGAAAGGCCTGGCGGGCCAGTCTTCGATGATTTCGTTTGGCTCTCAACTCGCCATTGCTGTAGTGTTCACGAATCGATTCAGGCCTGGGTAATGGGGTCGTTTCTTCGTGAACCGCCCCGTCTGATCCCGGTGCACCCCACGCGCCAAGAACCAGCCCATCGTGCTGCCACCAATCGATAAAATGCTGCTTTGTTTCATCCCAGTTGGATTTCCACATATGACGTTCCTTCGTATTCCTGGCGACACATACAGTAACGCATTCTAATCAGGGCCGGTTCTTCACACGCCGCTTCAGGCTGCGCTCTTCGTATCTTTACGGTGATGGCAAATTGGCATATAGCCGAAACGCTCAGCCATCGTGTCTTTCCATCTAGTTGACGCTACCGGTCCTACTCACATACTCCCGGTAGTCGTTGAGTTTCTCTCTGTCGAGGCGGTGTTCCATGGGGTCAAGATGTGTGGAGATCAGCGACGCAATCGTGTCTGCGTAACGGCTGTCCCCAACGACATTTCTAAGTTCCTTCGGATCGTTGCGAAGATCAAATAGCTGACGCGGGCTTCCATCGTCGACGCGAACGGTTAGTTTGTAGTCATTTGTGCAGATGGTGCTCTGGCCAAAGAGTTCACTGAGTACTGCGTCCTTACCGCGTGATGCTCTCGCATCGCTGGCATCCAGATCGACGTAGGGCAGCAACGATTGGCCCACCGAATCGTCCAGCGTTTTGGCCCCGGCAATATCGATCATTGTTACCGGTAGATCCACATGTTCGATGAGAGCAGCGCTTTTCCAACCGGTGGTGTTTTTCAGAGGCCGGGTTGTCGGTGGGCGAAGGATACAGGGCACATGAATGGATTGCTCATAGAAATTTGCCTTGCTCCATATGCCATGATCGCCCAGCATTTCCCCGTGATCCGAATTGAAGATGATCCAGGTGTTGTCCAACTCCCCTTTCTGTTCCAGTGCCGAAAGCATCTGACCAATCCACTCGTCAATCAGTGTGATATTGGCGTAGTAACCCACGCGCCATTGCTGACGTTGTTCGGTGGTGGATTGTGCCACCGACGGGCATCGCGCCATCGGACCGCCGGTGGGAGGTATCGGCTGCGGAAGCTCCGATATTCCGGGATCCAGAAGGGAGGCATCGTATCGGTCCCGATAGGATTGTGGACCATCATAGGGGTCATGAGGGCCGGTGAATTGAACCTGCAGGTAGAACGGCCGGTCGCTGTCGTAGCCTTTCAGCCATTGAACCGCCTGGCGACCCACGAAAGAATCGATGTCATCGCCTGCAGGTACCGGCGAAGGTATTTGGTTCCAGGGCTTCGGGTCGCCAACCCTGTAAGCTTCTTTAACCCACGCCTTGATAAACTTCCGATGGGCTTCAAGCAATCCCTTCGATGCCAGGTAATCGGTGTAGTGACACTCCATCCAGGCCGTTTCAATGGGATCGTTGATTTCCAGCCGGTAGTCAAATCCCCATGCTTCAAGATTGTGATCCATTTCCTTAATATGCAGACCGGGCTTTCCGCTCGCACTATGCCGCCATATATGCGTCTTGCCGATTACGGCTGTTGAATAGCCCGCATCACGGATATTGCGGACATGACTCGGTCCATGTTCGTTAGCCCCGGAACGGTTGCTCCAGATGCCGTTTTCTCGCACGAGTTGACCGGTCATCAATGACGCTCGCGCCGGTACACACAGGGGCGAATTTGATAGACAACGGGTAAAAGTGATTCCCTCAGCGGCGAGGCGATCCAGATACGGCGAAATCACCGGGGAATCCGGCAACGAGCCCAATGTGTCGCCTCGCATTTGATCGGTGAATATAAACAGGATATTTGGCTTTCGGGGTTCCATAGTCATAGCTCCCAGGGTGTTTGCCCTCATTACGGGCAACGGTGAATGCACTATCGTGGTCGCCTCATCGG
>JAZFSW010000369.1:0-5087 GCA_036446375.1 Desulfobacterales bacterium
CGAATGTGTCTTTTCGGATAGATTCCAGCAGGATCAAAAAGTAACGACCCTGGACATTGCCAAACGACTGATGGACTACGGTATTCACCCGCCCACGATCTACTTCCCGCTGGTGGTCAATGGTGCGATAATGATCGAACCTACCGAAACCGAATCCCGGGAGGATATCGATTATTTCATTGAGGCCTGCAAAATGATCGCAAGAGAAGCCGAAGACGATCCCGACATTCTCAGGGAAGCTCCGGGGAATTGTAAAGTAACCCGATTGGATGAAACCGCCGCAGCAAGACGACCGCGTCTTGTGGGCTAGAGGCTTAGCGACGCTGCCGGCTTGAGAAGTAGCTCGACTGTCTATCAGGACTTGGTTCTCGCGCAAAGGCGCAGAGGCGCAAAGAAAATATCCTTCAATATCATTTTGTTACCTTTGCGTCTTTGCGGCTTTGCGAGAGATTTCTTATAGATGTTAGACGCGGAGATAAACGGCATGCGCACCACGCAGAAACACAGTACGGGAAACGAAATGAAAAAATACATGATCCTGATCGCCGTGGGAAAAGACCGCCCCGGAATCGTAGATGATGTCTCGACGTATCTTTTTGAGCGCACCGCCAATATCGAAGACAGCCGGATGGCGCTCATGGGCGGACGCTTTACCATCATGACGCTATTTTCATGTGATGCCGCACCACTGGGTGTTATCAAAGAGGATATCGGTGAGTTGAAGGACCTGGGATTGGAGGCATCGCTGCACGCCGCCGAGGAACCGGCCGCTACGGCCGAGGAAGTAGCCCTGCCATTGAAGATAGATGTTACCGCAATGGATCATCCGGGAATCGTACAGAAGATCGTACATGTATTCTCCCGGCATAATGTCAATATTCATACGTTGAGCACCCAGGTGTTGAGTGCCCCTCTTTCAGGGGCGCCTCTTTTCAATCTCAGCCTGGAGGCGGCTGTGCCGGCGGAAACATCCATCGCGGAACTCAAGGAAGCACTGCAATCCCAGGCGGCCGAGATGAATATCGATCTGAATTTCAGGACGTAAAGCAGGCCACTATAGGGGCCACCTTGATAGCCCGGAGAGAATGGCCACAAAGGCACTAAGGCACAAAGAACCACTTTCTATTATTGCTCACCTTCGTGTCTTCGTGCCTTTGTGGCAAGACATCTTTTTTGACTGAGGTAGTAGGTCATGGGTGAACTTTCCAGAACGATTTTTTATGACCGGCATGTATCCCTGGGCGCCAAAATGGTGGCATTCGGCGGCTGGGAAATGCCGATTCAATACCCTTCCGGGATCGTTGCGGAGCATCTTGCCACGCGCAAGGGGGCAGGGCTGTTCGATGTGTCCCATATGGGTCGATTCATCGTTCGCGGGAAGCGTGCCCTTGATTTTCTGCAGTACGCCCTGACCAACAATGCGGCCGTTCTCGACCCGAATGCGATCGGGGCCCAGTATACGATCCTTGCCAATGAGGCGGGGGGGGCCATCGATGATGCATACCTCTATCGCTTCACGGATGACGAATACCTTCTTGTTGTCAACGCCTCAAACAGGCAAAAGGATTGGGAGCATCTTGCATCCCTTCTGAAAGCTTTCGACGATGTTGAATTGACCGATAGCACTGAAGCGATTTCCATGATCTCCTTCCAGGGACCCCTGTCGCGCGGGCTACTGGAGAAGATCGTTCAAGCGGGGAAACTCCCGGAGCCGATACGAAACAGCGTAAGTTGCGTGGAAGTCGGTGGTGCCCCGGTGAATGTGGCTTGCACCGGCTATACCGGAGAAGCCTTTTGTTTTGAGATCTTTGCTCCGCAGGAGACCGGTCTGGCCCTCTGGGGTCAGCTGTTGACAGGCGGGGCTACTCCTGTGGGTCTTGGTGCAAGAGACACCCTTCGTCTCGAAGCCTGCCTGCCCCTGTATGGCCACGAATGGGGTGAAGATATCGAAGGAAAAGAGATACCGGTTGCCGCTGTTTCCCTGGCAAGATTTGCGGTGAGCTTTTCATCGCTGAAAGGCGATTACCACGGGCGGGAAGCACTGACCCGACAGTTTGCCGCCCTCACCCGGATTGGCGATGGGAACTATGCCGACACGGATGTGCTTCCTCGGATGCTTAGACCGATTGCCCTCACCGGTCGTGGTATTGCCCGTGCCGGTGCTAAAGTGCTGAGAAACGATCGACCCATCGGCTTTGTCACCAGTGGCACCATGGTACCCTATTGGGTTTCCGAAGGAGAAGGGCAGTCCTATATACAGACGAATCAACACCGGTTAAGACCGATCTGCCTGGCCTATCTCGACCATGATATTGTCGAGGATGCCGCTGTTACCATAGAGATCCGGGGTAGACCGATAGCGGCTGTCGTGGTGCCCCATCATATGCAAAGAGGGGCGGGGCCTTTTTCGCGGCCTTGGGGGCCGATGTAGACGCCGCCTGCTCATATGGGCCTCCGGGTTACTTAGGATGTTGGGGCAGCATCGAATTGGTGTCTCAAGTCAAGCAACTGAAATTTCAAATCCCAAGCACCAACTGACAAACAAACGCCAAATTCAAAAACCCAAATCTCAAACACCACCCGATTGCAGGTTTGAGATTTCGGATCTGGATCATTGTGATTTGCTTGAATTTTGGGATTTGCTATTTGATATTTTGCATGGATTCTCAAGTGAAACCGTAAAGTCTCGTCCTTGGTCAAACTGGCCGCTTTCAAGACCAGCGGTGGCGCTGAACACTGAACCCTTGTGAGCCCACAACTCTTCTGGAGACGATCCGGATAAGATGAAACACGACAGCATCATATTGATCGGAATGGCAGGTGTGGGCAAATCGACGATCGGCCGGCAGCTGGCTGTGGCACTCGATTACCGGTTTATTGACCTGGATACGTACATTACAGAAAGATATGACCGGACCCTCCAGGAGATCATCGATAAGGAGGGGGAGGCGGCCTTCTCGGAAGTAGAAAGACAATGCATGTATGAAATCGAGCTGAGGCGCGTTGTTGTTGCACCGGGGGGCAGTATCATCTACCATTCCGATCTGATGGACTACCTGGGGCAGCGATCGACACGGGTGTATCTGTCGGATTCTTTTGCCAACATTTCAGATCGGGTGGTCGACCAACCCCGCAGGGGGATTGTCGGGTTGAAAGAAAAGACATTGGAGCAGATATTTGATGAAAGAATAGAGCGATACTCAGCATATGCCGATCTTGAGATGGATTGCCGGGATAAGCAACCGGAATCGATCGTGCAGGAAATCATTGCGTGGCTGAAGGAGAAATGATGATAGGGGAGATCGTATGAAATATATTCGAGAGCGTGTCCTGAGTGGCGAACCCATGTTCGGTACATGGTGCAACCTGGGTTCCCATATTACCGCTGAGATGGCAGGACTTTCGGGTGTGGATTGGGTCTTACTCGATCTGGAGCATGGATCCGGGGATTACGATGCTCTTGTTCATCAGCTACAGGCCATTGAAGGGACACCGGCGGCACCCATCGTGCGAATCGCCTGGAATGAGCCCTACCGGTTCAAACGGGTCCTGGATCTTGGCGCCTCCGGTATCATGGTGCCGTGGGTCAACAGCGCCAGCGAGGCGAAAATGGTCGCTGAATCCATGCGGTATCCCCCCCAGGGGACCAGGGGTGTGGCCAAGACGATCCGTGCAACGAAGTTCGGCGCCGAATTCGACGATTATTTTGCCGGGGCAAACGACGGCCTCCTGACAGTAACCCAGATAGAGAGGGTAGAAGGTGTAAAGAATGCAGAAGAGATCGCCGCGATTGATGGTGTGGATGTGCTTTTCATCGGACCCATGGATTTGACGACGGGCATGGGAATCCAGGGCCAGTTCGATCATCCTGACTTCCGTGAAGCCCTTGCCACGGTGGTAAAGGCCTGCAGGAAGCACGGTAAAAGCGCCGGATATCTTCTCAGCAACAGGGACGAGCTGGAAGAACGTCTCAGCGAGGGGTTCACGTTCATCGCAAACGGCGCAGATGGGGGGATGGTGGCATCCGGAATGAGAGAAAACGGTGCTTTCCTTGCGGAGTATAAGAATAGAGGCTAGGGGCAGATCGCAAAAAACTCTCTATACTTTTCCACCACGGAAAGGCACAGAATTGGGCACGGAGACAGCAAATAGAAACGTAGGATGTCTTTTTCCTTTCAGTGAAATTCCGTGGAAATCCGTGGTAAGACCAAGTCGGGAGTTCTTTTTGGCTAAACTGATCGCATTCTTTGATCGGCGGCCGGCCGAGTCCTGGAAAGAGAAACGCATACGAAAGTAATGGGGAGTCATCAATGGAGAAGAGCATAGGGTGGATCGGAACCGGTGTCATGGGCAAATCCATGTGTTCGCATATCTTAAAGAAAGACCATACGGTTTTCGTGTATAACCGGACCCGAGAAAAAGCCGGGGATCTTGAGCAGATGGGAGCGCAATGGTGCAGTAGCCCGAAAGAGCTGGCTTCAAAAAGCGATGTTGTCTTTGCCATCGTCGGGTTTCCGCAGGACGTAGAGGACGTATTCCTGGGGGATGAAGGGGTGCTTCAGGGAATCAAAGAGGATTCAATCATCGTCGATATGACCACTTCCGAGCCGGCACTTGCACAAAGAATCCACGAGGAGGCCGGCAATAAGGGTGTTTCTGCTATCGATGCACCGGTATCGGGCGGGGATCTGGGTGCCCGGGAAGCCAAGCTGGCCATCATGGCCGGTGGCGACAGAGAGGCATTTGATGACATTCTTCCGCTGTTTCAACTCATGGGTGAAAACATTGCCTATATGGGAGGGCCCGGTGCCGGTCAGCACACAAAGATGAGCAATCAAATCCTGATCGCCTCGACGATGATCGGTGTGGTCGAATCGCTTCTCTACGCCTATAAAGCAGGACTTGATCCGGATGGCGTGATTGATGTTATCGGAAAGGGGGCTGCGGCTTCCTGGTCGATCAACAACCTGGGAAGACGTATCGTTGCGAAAGATTTTGATCCGGGGTTCTTCATCAAGCATTTTGTAAAGGATATGGGAATCGCTCTGATGGAAGCCAAAGCAATGAACCTGTCGTTGCCGGGGCTG
>JAZFSW010000370.1:0-10091 GCA_036446375.1 Desulfobacterales bacterium
CAGAATAATGAAGGTTTTACTTCGACATTCGATATTCCTTGCTCGATATTCTTCGGTTCTCAGTAATTCCATGAGAAACCAAATCGGTATATCCGTGAACTTCCGTGAGAATCCGTGGTGAAATAATGCCGTCCTGACACCTGAACGCTGACACCTGACACCTTGTGAGCCCTTTGCGCCTTAGCGCCTTTGCGAGAGGCTTCAGTTCCCTGACTACTGCAGACTTGCATCCAGGTCGAAAGCGGCCTTCATCAGCTCTTTGGTGTAATCATATTTGGGTGCGGAATAGACTTGTTCTGCGGGGCCCTGCTCAATAATCTTGCCGTCCTTCATGACAACAATTTCGTCACAAAGGGCACGTACCACTTTCAGATCGTGGCTGATAAACATGTAGGTAAGATTGTGGCGCTGCTGGAGCTCTTTCAGCAGCTCGATGATCTGTGCCTGAACCGTCATATCAAGGGCAGAGGACGGCTCATCGAGAACGACAAACCGCGGATTCATGATCATCGCTCGTGCGATGGCAATCCGTTGCCGCTGGCCGCCTGAAAATTCATGGGGATACCGTTCCTCGATATTCGGATCGAGCCCTACTTCCACAAGGATGTCGGTCACCTGCTTCCGACAGGCTTCTTCACTGAGATCCGGCATGTTGATTGTCAGCCCTTCAGCGATGATACCCCTTATTGTCATCCGGGGAGACAGGCTGCCATAGGGATCTTGAAATATGATCTGCATCTCTTTTCGAAGGGGCTTGATCTCCCTGTAACTCAATCCCTGGATGTTTTCGCCATTGAACAGAATATCGCCTTCACTGCGTATCAATCTTACCATCGCCATGCCCAATGTGGTTTTGCCGCTACCCGATTCCCCTACCACTCCAAGGCTATGACCTTCCCGCACCTTGAGAGAAACATCATCGACCGCCAGAAGGTATTTCTTTTTCGGCCACCCTCCCAGGGGATAACGCACGTTGAGATGCTTGGTTTCGACAAGCGTCCGGTTTCCATCATCGGCAATGCTAACGGCTCCCTTCGGTTCGGCGTCCAGCAATCGGATGGTATAGGGATGCTCCGGGGCGGTAAACAGCTTCCGGGTCTCAGCGAATTCAACGATCTTACCCATTTCCATGACATAGACCCGCTCTGCCATATAGCGCACCATACCCAGATCATGGGTAATGAGCAGCATGGCCATACCGAGTCTTTCCTGGAGGGATTTCATCAGTGTAAGGATCTGTGCCTGAATGGTAACATCAAGAGCGGTGGTGGGTTCATCGGCAATCAACAGATCCGGTTCATTGGCCAAAGCCATGGCGATCATTACCCGCTGGCGCTGGCCGCCGGATAGTTCATGGGGAAACGCCTTCAATCGTTCTTCTGCGTTCTGCAGCCCCACAAGATCCAGCAGTTCCAGAGTCCTGACCCGTGCCTGCTGGCCCACCACACCCCTGTGAACAGATAGTATCTCTGCCATCTGTTTCTGGATCGAATGCAGGGGGTTCAAAGAGGTCATCGGCTCCTGAAAGATCATTGAAATCTTTGCGCCTCGAATCTTTCGAAGCATCTTTTCATCCCCACCGACCACTTCTGTGCCATCAATAAGAATCGATCCTGTGGGATGGGCCGCTTGTGGATAGGGTAACAATTGCAGAATGGATAGGGCCGTGACCGATTTTCCGGATCCGGATTCTCCAACCAGGGCAACGATTTCACCCTTATTAATGTGAAGCGAAATCTTGTCCACTGCTGTTACGCCGTGGAAGGTGACCGACAGATTCTCAATTTCGATTAGTTCTGAGACCATAGGGTTGTCTTTCTGGGGTCAAACGCATCTCGAACCGCTTCCCCAACAAATATGAGTAGTATCAACATGATAGCCAGTGCAGAAATGGAGGTCAGCAGCAGCCAGGGCGCCTGGAGATTGGCCTTGCCCTGGGCGAGCAGTCGGCCAAGGGAAGGCGATTCCGGCGGCAGCCCGAAACCGAGAAAGTCAAGGGAGGTAAGCATCACGATGGAACCGACCAGAATAAAGGGCAGAAAGGTGAAGGTTGCCACCATGGCATTGGGCAGAACATGTTTGACCATGATCCGGACATCGCTGGCACCCAGGGCACGTGCAGCGGTAACATATTGGAAATTTCTCGCCCGCAGAAATTCCGCCCGAACCACCCCCACCAGCGACATCCAGTTGAATGCGATGAGAATACCCAGCAGCCAGTACACATTGGATTCGACAATACTGGCAAGAATGATTAGAACAAACAGCACGGGGAGACCTGCCCAGATTTCAATGAGTCGTTGGGCAAACAGATCCACCCTTCCACCGAAATACCCCTGGATACCACCGGCTGAAACGCCGATGATCGAACTGAAAAACGTCAGGGTGAGACCGAAGAGAAAGGATAATCGGACCCCGTAGATGAGACGAGCCAATACATCCATCGCTGTATCGTCGGTGCCGAACCAGTGTTCCTTGGATGGGGGATACGGTGCCGGACCGGGCAGGTAGTAATCGATGGTCTGGTAGCTGAAGGGAATGATGGGCCAGATCATCCAGCCACCCTTGTCCTCTATCAATTTCTGGACAACGTGATCTTTGTAGTCCGCTTCCACTTTGAATACACCACCGAATTCGGTTTCCGCGTATTTTTTGAAAATGGGAAAATAGAGGCTGCCTTCATATTTGATGATCAGCGGCTTGTCGTTGGCAACGACTTCGGCAAGCAGGGTGATGGCAAAAAATACCAGGAAAATCCAGAAAGACCAGTATCCGCGCTTGTTGGCGCGAAAATTCGCAAACCGCCGCTGGGTCAGTGGGGTAAAGCGTGAGGGTTTCCTATCCACCGATTCATCACGTTCTGCCGGGGTTTCAATGGTCCCGGCCTCTTCTTTGGTAGTCAAATTCAAACCTCCCTGGTTTCAAAATCGATTCGCGGATCGACCAAGGTGTATGTGATATCGCTAATCAGCTGCATGCTCAGACCGATCAGGGTAAACACGAAAAGGGTGCCGAATACAATCGGATAGTCCCGGGTTAACACCGCCTCATAACCGAGCAGACCGAGGCCCTGTAAGGAAAAAATGATTTCAATGAGCAATACACCGGTAAACAAAATGGCGATAAAGGCTCTGGGGAATCCGGCGATGACGATGATCATCGCGTTTCTGAACACATGGCCATACAATACCCGGTTGGGCGTCAATCCCTTTGCCCGTGCGGTCATCACATACTGCTTGTTGATTTCCTCAAGAAATGAGTTTTTCGTCAGCATCGTCAACGTGGCAAATCCACCGGCAACCATCGCTGCAACGGGCAAGGACATGTGCCAGACATAGTCCTTGATCTTTGCCCATGTCCCAAGCTCCGAAAAGCCTTCGGACGTCAAACCCCGAAGCGGGAAGATATCGAGAAACTCGCCACCGCTTAGAAGAACGATAAGCATCATGGCAACGAGAAACGACGGTACCGCATAGCCGACAAAGATCACCGCACTGCTCCAGACGTCAAAAGACTCACCATCCTTAACGGCCTTTTTGATCCCCAGGGGTATGGAAACCGTATAGACAATAAGAAATGTCCACAAACCGAGGGATATGGACACAGGCAGTCTTTCTTTCACGAGTTCAACCACCGGTCGATCCTGATAGAAGCTGTCACCGAACTCGAATCGACTGAAATCAATCAGCATCTTAAAGAAACGAACATGGGCGGGCTTGTCGAAGCCAAACTGTTTTTCCAGCTCCTTGATCATCTCCGGATCGATCCCCCTGGCAGAATCGAAGCTGCTTCCCGACTCGGAATCGGTATTGGCCTTGGAACTTCCCATCCCCCCTTCACTGGTGCCAAGGTTGGCCGTTGCCGAAACATCGTCACCCCTTAGCCGGGCAATGGCTTGATCCACCGGACCACCGGGAGCTGCCTGAATGATGAGAAAATTAACCAGCAAAATCCCGATCAGCGTCGGGATCATCAACAATATCCTGCGAATGATATATAACAGCATTGGCGTATCCGATTCCTGTCTGTTTGGGTTAGTGTCTTTGCGATATCATCGAAGATAGCGGTAGCGGCATAGCCGATAAGCATGGAGCGAATCTGCGTCCACGCCATAAAGACCCGATCAGCAATAGAGCCTCATCAAGGTAGATAAGAATCCATGCATTGTCAAATACTTTCATCCTGCCTTCGCGACCCACGATGGTCTATGGTTCTTCCAATTCAGTTATGCCGGCATCCACACGGGCACTCTTCTTAGCGTCAAACCACCACAGGTGGTGAAACCCCGTCCACTTCATTCCTGCATCCGGTGGAGGGAAGCCGAATCGGTCCCAATACACGAAGCGTCGTCCTTCCGGATAACCCCCGGGGATCATATAGAATTTCCATAGCAATACCCGATCAAGTGCCTTGCCCGCAGTATTCATCTCTTCTTCAGTCGTGGCACCAATCAGCCTTTTTGTTAGAAAATCGACGGCCGGCTCGTTGATACCGGCGTAGTTTTCCATGTTGAGACGATTGGCATTGTGGGACATGAAACGGCTGCGCATCGTCCAGGAAAAGGGGATATCATTCTGCCAATAGGTCCGTATCGTTGCTTCGAAATCGTATCTTCGCATCCGATTGACCGACTGGCTACTTTCCACCCGGCGAAGTCTGGACGTGATACCCAGACGCTTGAGGTTGTCCACATAGGGGATAAGATTCCGCTCTTCGACCACCGAATCGGCGAGCAATGATAGCGTAAAGGGCTCTCCGGTTTTTACGTTTACCCGCTTGAAATCTTCAACCACCCATCCTGCCGCTTCAAGTAATGCATCGGCTTGCAGCAACGTATCCCGGTTTCTCCCATAGGGGTTGTTTTCCGGCAATGTAAACGCGTGGGTAAATACCCGATCCGGTACCTGATCACGAAAGGGCTCCAGAAGCGTCCGTTCGGCATCGGTGGGCAATCCTGTGGTGGACATGGCAGAACCCATAAAATAGCTGATATTTCTGCTGTTGGCACCATACCAGAGCACCCGATCCGACCACTCGAAGTTATATGCCAGCGATAGCGCTTCCCTCACTCTGATATCGCTGAGTTTTTCTTTCCGGGTATTCAGGAGGATTCCCCAATTCATGCCGTAGGGGATTCTGAGCTGTCGTCTTTCCTTCTTGAAAAGCCCTTTGCGAAAACCGTCAAAATCATATGCAGTGGCATAGTCTTTTGCGTTATTCTCCCACTTATAGTCAAAGACATGTGCTTTAAGGGCCTGAATAACCACGTTTCTATCGAGAAAATAGAGATACTCGACCGTATCGATATTATAGTAGCCGATGTTGACGTTTAGATCTTTTCCCCAATAGTCCTCTACCCGCTCATAGACGACCTTGTGCCCCGGGTCCACGGCCGTAATCCGGTAAGGGCCGCTGCCCAGGGGTGGCTCCAGTGTGGTGGCATCGAACTTTCTATTTTCCCAGTAGTGCTTGGGCAATGGCCAGAATGCCGCGATATGCATGGCAAGCTGGGGTGTTTTTGCCGCATGCTTGCTGAAGTGAAACTTGAAGGATCGGGGTCCCGTCTGTTCTACGCTGACAAAATCTTTGTAGGACAGTTTCCAGCCCACCGAACCTATGGTCTTGATTGCATTGAAGGTCCAGATAACGTCATCGACCGTCATCGGTACGCCGTCATGCCAATAGATACCCTCTCTGAGCGTAAAGGCGACCCAACTGTAGTCGTCTGCCAATTCCACGCTTTCTGCCAAATTGCCATACGACGACCACAGTTCATCACCGGAGGGCTTCAACAACATGTCATAGATAAGCATGCAGCCGATATTGACACAGATGGCCGGAACCCCTTTGTCCACATAGGGATGTAGATTGTTAAAGGTGCCGATGACCGCCGACCTGAGCCTTCCCCCTTTGGGCGCATCGGGATTGACGTGATCGAAATAGGGAAAATCTTCCGGATATTTCAGATCACCATAGTAGGAAAGACCGTAACTGGGTTCCCCTGCAAGCGTCGTTGCAGCAGCGCCAACAACCCATAGTGTCAATACAGCGCCTGCAAGAAATAATCGCTTTGACATTATCCCTGATGTTGCATTGGCATTCACCTTGACCTCCAGGAAAGACGCGAACACAATGGGTTCGCCACAGAATCGACGCATACTCTGGAATTCATAAGGTGTGAATTCCTGTGGAACATCACAACTGTACCGTATCGTATTGAAATGCGAAGCATTTCACACAATTCCTATACAATTCTATGCAACGTTGAAGTTACCGCTCCAATTCAGCAATACCGGCATCCACGCGGGCACTCTTTTCCGCATCGAGCCACCACAAATGGTGGTATCCGGTGCCCTTCATGCCCGCTGATGGGGGCGGATAGCCGAACCGGTCCCAAAACACGGTCCGGCGTCCTGCGGGGTAACCACCGGGTATGACGTAGAAATTCCAAAGCAAGATCCTGTCCAACGCCCGTCCGGCCGCTGCCAGCGTCTCCAGACTATTTGCGGCGATGATCGTTTCCGTTAGCGCATCGACCGCCGGTATCTTAATGCCGGCATAGTTGGTCATATTGGGGCGATCCGCATTGCGGGACCCGAACCGGCTGCGCATAAGGAAGGATAGAGGGATATCGTTTTGCCAGTAGGAAATGAGCGTGGCCTCAAAATCATATTTCCGCATGCGATTTGTGGCCTGACTGCTCTCCACTCTCCGGAGCTTTGATTCGATGCCCAGCTGTTTCAAGCTGTCTGCAAAGGGAATAAAGATGCGCTCTTCTATCAGGGATTTGGCCAGCAGATCCATCGTAAAAGGCTCACCGGTGCGCTGATTAATCCGTTTGGAGTCCTTAACAATCCAGCCGGATGCTTCAAGCAGTTCACCTGCTCGAAGGAGTGCGTCTCGATTGCGCCCGTAGCCACTGCTGACCGGAAGATTGAACGCCTCTGTAAAGACGCGTTCCGGCAATTGATCCCGATAGGGCTCGAGCAACTCCAGTTCGGTTGCCGATGGCAGACCGGTCGTGGCCATGTCAGAGCCCAGAAAGTAGCTGTTATTGCGCTGGTTTGCACCATGGAAGAGAACACGGTTTTCCCACTCGAAATCAAAGGCCAGGATCAGGGCTTCTCGAACGCGGACATCGCTGAGCTTGGGAACCCTCGAATTAAACATGATCCCCCAGTTCATCCCATAGGGTATCTTGAGCTTTCGTATCGATTTTTTGAAAAGGCCCCGGCGAAGCCCCTCAAATTCATAGGCGGTTGTCCAGTCCTTGGAATTGGTCTCCACGCGATAATCAAAGACATGGCTCTTGTGCGCCTGAATGACAACGTTCTTGTCCAGGAAGTAAATGTACTCGATAAGATCAAAATTGTAGTGACCGATATTAACGTTCAGATCCTTGCCCCAATAATCTTTGACCCGTTCATAGACGATCTTGTGACCGGGATCCACCTCCTTGATACGATAGGGGCCACTGCCCAGGGGGGGATCCAGTGTGGTAGCATTGAACGTTCTGTCCTTCCAATAATGCTTCGGCAGCGGGATAAACGAGGCAATACTCATGGCCAACTGGGGGGTCTTGGGGCCAGATTTGCTGAAATGGAATTTAAAGGACCGGGGTCCGGTCGCTTCGATACTGATGATGTCCTTATAGGAGCTTTTCCACCCGATGGCAGCCTTGGACTTAATCGTATTAAACGTCCAGACAACATCTTCGACCGTTACCGGCATACCATCATGCCAGTATGCGTTATCCCGGAGGGTGAAGGCCACCCAGCTGTAATCATCGGCCAGCTCAACATCTTCTGCCAGATTGCCATAGGCAGAATACAGTTCGTCATCGGTCCATTTCATCAACGTGTCATAGATCAACATGCAGGCGACATTGACACATGCCGCCGGAGTTCCTTTGGAAACGTAGGGATGCAGATTGTTGAAGGTCCCGATGACCGCCTGACTGATTTTGCCCCCTTTGGGCGCATCGACGTTGACATAATCGAAGTGAGGAAAATCCTTGGGATATTTCAGGTCCCCGAAATAGGAGATCCCATGACTCGGCTGACTTGCAAAAGCCGGGGTGATAGCAGCGGTACTGAGAAGCATGAAGGCAGCGCCAATGACCCGTAATCGGTTCCCCATCATACCTCTTTATCAGGATCGTATCTCAATCGAGCAGTCATCCGCCATCCAAGCACTGTGTATGCTAGCGTGTGATTTTCCAGTATCGGTGGCACCACTGGAAGACTATTATCAGCACCGTTTCATCTATGGAATGGATGAAACGATGAAACGAAAAAGGCTGCATCATCCATATGACAATGCTGTTCTACGAAGACGCCACTATTGCAAATATATATTTAGGTGTCAATCCACAACATCCACAATTAAACGATGGCTCAGAAGGGTCGAATAGGCCTTGTCTTCCATGAAAATACCCCCTAAGAAGAGACTGGGGAGGCGCCACAGCGAGACAGCGTCGCATTCCATCTGAAATCTCGAACCAACAATCGTCCTTGAGGAGGGTTAATGATGACGACAGAACACCGACAATTCATTTTCATCACCGGTGCGGCCAGTGGGATGGGTCGTGCGACAGCGAAACTTTTTGCAGAAAAGGGATGGTTCATCGGTGCATTTGATGTCAATGCAGCCGGCCTGGAAACGCTCCGTGAGGAATTGGGCGCAGACCATTGTTTTGCGCAACCGCTCGATGTCACCGATAAGGCTGCCTTTGACCGGGCAGTTGCCGCTTTCGGGGAGGTATCCGGCGGTAAACTCGATCTGTTGTACAACAACGCCGGCATCGGTGCAGGCGGTTTCTTTGAAGAAATCCCCTTTGAAAAAACCCTGGAAGTCGTTCAGGTGAACTTGATCGGTGTCTTAAATGGTATACATGCCGCCCTGCCCCTGCTCAAAAACACCCCAAATGCCCTGTGCTTTACCACCTCCTCTTCAGCTGCCACTTACGGAGCACCGGGCCTTGCAGTCTATGCGGCAACCAAACACGGCGTCAAAGGCTTAACCGAGGCCCTATCGGTGGAATTCAGACGCTTGAATATTCGCGCGGCAGATGTGCTTCCCGGCTTGATCGATACCGCGATCCTTCGCACCACAGACACCTATGAAAACGGCGAACCGGTAGAACGCGATATGGAGGAATACCTGAAAAATGCCCCGACAGAGGGGACCTTCCGGCTGATCCCTGCCGAGGCTGTTGCAGACGTTGTCTGGCAGGCCTACCACTCGGAGAAACTGCACTGGTACGTACCCGAAGAGTTGGCAGAGATAGACAAAGCAAAGGGCGATTCTCCGGAATCGGTCCGGGAAATGTATGCAGGCATGCAGGAGACGGGCCTGCCCTGACATTTCGAATCAGGCCGGTGCGTTTCGCTTCAGCCAGTCCACAAGAAAGGCATTGACCTTTTCAGGCTCTTCCTGCTGGATCCAGTGGCCGCATTCGTAGGTGACGCTTTCCAGATTCGGGACATATTCTGAAAGATCTCCCCCCTTTGGTACGATATCATATTTCCCATAGATCATCGCACAGGGCACATCGATCCGTTGTTTGATATCGGCGGATATCTCCCAGTTCCGGGTAATATTCCGATACCAGTTGATCGGTCCGGTAAAGCCCCCTTTGCTGAATGCCGCAACAAATACATCCATTTCTTCATCAGACATCAGAGGCTCACCCGGCGGATCGGTTGCTTCGCTCATATCCATCAGCGATACGGCAAAACTCGGCTTTTCATCCGTGGAAGCCCCACCCCACATCCCGCTGCGAAATATATTATTGAAGAACTGCCTGGGATTGTCGGCAAAAGCCGCATCGGCCACACCGGGCTGCCGGTTGAAATGAACGATGTAATGATCCGGACCAAACATTTGTTCCAAAAACGCAACAGGATCCCCGGGACCGCGCGGTGAAAAAGATACACTCATCCCCACCACACCGGCCACCCGGTCCGGGTGCAGCAACGGCATATTCCAGACCACTGGTCCTCCCCAGTCATGGCCCACAAAGATCGCCTTCTCAAGACCAAGGGCATCCATGAGACGTGCCATATCACCGCAAAGATGAGGGATATCGT
>JAZFSW010000371.1:0-6164 GCA_036446375.1 Desulfobacterales bacterium
CGGTCGGTTGGGGTTAAAGCCCGCCATCTGCTTCGCCTACAGATGAGGCGGGCGAGGCGGCTCGTTTCGGCAGTCGTATGTGGGTTCCGGTAGAGACCCAACCGAAAACCGATCAATCACGCCACGGCGTGACGCAACCGATCACCAACACCGATGACCTAACGTAGTTCCATACAAGCCACGCCCTCATTCAGGGTAGGCAGAAAGGCCTATACCCACTGGGTGTTCTTTGGTATAGTGCCGCGACGCAAAGAACCAAACCATCAATGAAGAGGAGCGTATCCAATGAAAGTGGTCGCGATTAACGGCAGTCCGAGAAAAGAGGGCAATACGTTTGCCCTTATTACCCATGTGTTGAACGAGCTGAAGAGCGAGGGTATCGAAACGGAAATCATCCAGTTGGCGGGGAAGAAGATCCACGGCTGCATAGCCTGCAACAAGTGCTTTGCCAACAGGGACAAGCGCTGCTCTGTGGATGATGATTTCAACGGGCTTTTTGAGCAGATGACTGCCGCCGACGGCCTCCTCCTCGGTTCCCCGGTTTATGTGGCCGGTGTCACACCGGAGATAAAGGCATTGATCGATCGGGGTTGTCTGGTTTCCACGGCAAACGATTACCTTTTTACGCGCAAAGTTGGGGCTTCTGTTGCCGCTGTGCGGCGCGCCGGCAGTGTCACCACGCTTGATTCCCTCAACCATTTCATTCTCTACAATGGAATGATTATGCCGGGATCCACCTACTGGAACCTGGGTCTCGGATTGAATCCGGGGGATGTGGAAAGCGATGCCGAGGGGATCAACACCATGAAGAATCTTGGCCGAAACATGGCCTGGGTGCTGAAGAAGATTAACGGGTAGACCCGGGAGGATCGAAACTGTGTCCTCGCATAAAGACGTTCTGATCATCGGTGGGGGTGTCATCGGGGTTTGCGCGGCGTATTATCTGGCCGAGAGGGGAAGAGACGTGACCCTGATAGAGGCTGGAGAGATTTGCGCAGGGGCGTCCTATGGCAATGCCGGTTTCATCCTCTATAGCCATATTATTCCCCTTGCCGCACCCGGTGTTCTGGGACAGGGTCTCAAGTGGCTCCTGGATTCGACCAGCCCCTTTTATATCAAACCCCGGATCGATCTTGAATTGGCCTCCTGGCTCTGGCGATTTCGCGGTGCCTGCACGGACAAGAAGATGCGGCGGTCCATGGGGATTCTTTCCGGTCTGAGCCGGGAAAGCAAACGGCTCTACAAAGCGCTGGTGGATTCGGAGGATCTCGGCTTCGGTTATGAGCAAAAGGGGCATCTGACCCTCTACAGCACGGTAAAAGGGTTTGATGGTGCACGGAAAGAGGCGGCGCTGATGGAGGATTTCGGTATCGAAACCCGTCTTCTTGATCCGGCTGATGTGCATCAGATGGCGCCCATGGTACGGCCGGATATTACCGGTGGGCTGTATTTCCCGGACGATGCTCACCTGATTCCTCACGATTTTGTCACCGGATTGGCTGAAATCGTTGGGGCTATGGGCGTCGATATCCGGACATCGACTGAAGTTATGGGATTCGAAGTGAATGGCGGCAGAATTCAGACTGTCCGATCGACCCGTGGCGACTTCTGTGCCGATACAGTTGTTTTGGCCAGTGGCGCCTGGTCACCGACCCTGACCCGGGATCTCAAGCTCCGGCTGCCCATCCAGAGCGCCAAGGGTTATAGTGTTACCTATAAGCGACCTGAAAGCACGGTCCCGCTGCCGCTGCTTCTCAAAGAAGCCGCCGTGGCAGTAACCCCGATGGGGGAAATGCTCCGGTTTGCCGGCACCCTGGAACTGGCAGGCCTGGATCTGTCTATTAATCAGAGGCGGATCGATGCGTTTCTTGAAAACGCCAAGGGGTATCTTTCTGTTCCCAAGGACCTGGAGCTTGTCGAAATCTGGCGCGGTCTTCGTCCCTGCACACCGGATGGACTGCCGGTAATCGGTCGTTGCAGGGACGTCACCAATCTGATCCTGGCTACCGGTCATGCAATGGTCGGTATGGGACTGGGGCCGGTGACCGGCAAGATCGTTTCCCAGATTGTCGATAATGAGCAGACCGATGTTGATATCGGGGAACTGGGTGTTGAACGATTCGGCCAAGGCAGAAAATGGCTATAATGTGTGATGCAGTAGATGTGTAGGGATCTTCTAAAATAGCGAATGCCCGCCGCCGGCTTCATCTTCAAGCGCAGCGAGCGGACATTCGTTGTATGCTGTGAGTTGTGGAGTTGTATGCTCTACTTATTCAGGTAAACTTCCTCATAAATCACAATGGCTTTCTTCACGGCAAAGGCGACGCTCTTGACAGAGATGGTTGCACCACTGATACCGGTGACGTCTTTTCCAATGATGAATCTGTCCTTGCTGGATTTTCCCTCAAATTGTCTAAGGAACCCGGCCCGGGCAACCGGACGTCCTCTCTTCTCTGAATAACTCATCACCTTCACTTTCTTTATTTTACCTTTCATGCTCAGACCGATAATGAATTCAACCGGTCCCCACTTTCCGGGTTGTGAATCAAACATGGCAACCCGGGTTTTTTTCCCGTCCTTTATCGAAAAATGGAAATCGATTTTTGTCTTTGCTCTTACCTTCTTTGACTCAGAGCCCTTTGGTAGATCGACGAGATGACCACCGAGCCTTTCCTTGATTTTGGCCAGTACGTCACCTTTCAGTTTAACGGTTTCGACGACGATTTCGGCCTTCTTCCCCAGGACCTGTTTCAGCGCCTTACCCGGTTTCAGCAGGACGATGCCATAACTGACACTTGCCATTGTGAAGAGGATGGTTAGCACCGCGGTTAGGATTACGACATATCTCTTAGACATAGAACCTCCCTTTCGATGTAATTCAAAGTACCTCCCCTCAGCTCCGTCGAGACCGAAGGGCGTTTCAATAAGTGCCCAAACTACAAAACGATTCTTGAGACAACAGTGTCAAGCGTGCTACATCGTGGCATATGCTTGATATCATTGTGAAATTATCATATGGTATGGCCTGTCAGAAGTCAAGATAAAACGGATATTCAATGGGGTCCGAGGGGTCAAGGGTTCAAGGGTTGATGAACTCGGAAAAAGTCAGATATCATTATTTTCTGTCATTCCCGCGAAGGCGGGACACGTAGTGAAGCGTAGCGCTCATCCAGTGTTTTCAATAGGTTCTGGACTCCCGCCTTCGCGGGAGTGACGGTATTTCGGACTTTTTACGGGACCATCAAGGGTTCGAGGTCCCGCTATGCAGCGCGGAGTGAAAAACACGTATAGAGCATAAAGGATGGCTAAGTAGAAATCTTCATATACAAGGCATGGGGATTGGTCAGCCGTGAAGGCATACGCGTTGTATGTCGAACGTCTGGTCAATCCCCATAACGCAGCAGATGGAGACTTTCTACGACGCCATCAGGCCCAGGGCAGGTCGGCTTCTGTGGTAATGACCCCTTCGGCATATAGATCGCCGATCTCATCATCGCTGAGCCCGAGGACTTCCTGATAGATATATTCATTGTGTTCCCCCAGGCAGGGACCGGGCATGCGAAGCTTTCCCGGTGTTTTGGATAGCGTGAACGTAAAGCCGTCATAATGGTGAGGCCCGATTTCCATGTGATCCAGTTCCACAAAAAAGCCCCGGTGCTTGAGTTGTAGGTCCTTAAACAGGCCGGATGCAGGATGGACGATCCCGGCCGGCACACCACCTTCCTGCAGGGCCGTCATGACGTCTTCGGGTGTAAACCCCCGGGTCCATTCGGCCACCAGCGATTCAAGTTGATCTTCGTTTTCTTTTCGACCGGCAAGAGTGCTCAGCTTTTCATCCTGCGTCCAGACCGGTTTGCCGATGACACCACAAAACGCTCGCCACTGCTCATCGGTCATGACCGCAATGCAGCACCAGGTCTCGTGCTCTTTGCAGGGGAAAACCCCGTGAGGAGTTGCAGCGGGGTTGCGATTGCCCATGCGGCAGATTTCCCGCCCTGTCAACGCATAGTCCATCAGTGCCGGTGCAAGGAATTGCTGGCCGCATTCCAATTGAGACAGATCGAGATATTGCCCTTTGCCGGTTTTTCTCCGGTAGTCCAGGGCGGCAACCAGGGCGGTATTGGCAAAGAAGGGCGAGATAAAGTCCGTGTAAGCGCCATATGGAATCGCCGGCATCCGGTCTGGCCAGCCGGTAATATGGGCATAGCCGCCAAGGGACGATGCCATCTGGCCAAATCCGGCAAAGTGGCTGTGTGGACCCTGGCTGCCCTGCTGACAGGCGCTGTAATAGATGATGTCGGGGCGTATTTTCCGGACATGCTCGTAATCCAGCTTCCATTTTTTCATCGCCTTTGGCGCATAACTTTCGGCGATGATATCCGGTTGCCACTCCACGAGGATGCGTTTGATAAGGTCTCGGCCCTCCACCTTGTTCAGATTCAGGCTGATCCCGTATTTTGATGAGTTGAAGTTAGCCATAAATGCCGCTTTGTTGATATCCATCTCACGGTCTTTAAAGGGGGGGCTCATCCGAAGGGCTTCCGGTTTGGTGTGAGATTCCACATGAATGACAAATGCACCATGATCGGCAAGGTTCTTGATGGTGATTGGCCCAACACCCACCCATGTAAGGTCAAGGATCTTTACCCCTTCAAATATCTGTCCGCCCTTCTTCTTCCCTCGGGGGCTTACCGTTCCGGTTTTCTTTCGGGGGTTGGCTTTTTCAGGGGTGACCCTATCGGCTTCTTCGATAATCTCTCTGTTGTGTTCCCCGATAAGGGGTGCGCGACGTTGGAGGCGCCAGGGGGTCTCGCTCTGTTTAATCGGCCATCCCGGGTAGGTGAGGGTGGCATTTAACTCGGGATGCTCTACTTTCTCCCAGAATTTTCTATAGGCCAGCTGCTTATCTTCAAAGATGCTTTTCGGTGTGCCGATGGGTACCAACCAGTGATTTCGTTTCAACGCTCCTTCGTAAAGTTCTGTCATGGTGTACTTCATCAGAAAGGGCATGATCGCTCCATCCACACTATCAATAAACTCCTGAGTGATGGTCGCCACATCATAGTCATTTACCCAGTCAAATTCCTTCATCCATGCCGGTGCCATCCCCTCTTCATCCAGCCAATCCACAAAGATTCCCATTCGTGATCCCGCCACCGGACCGCCGCCAAAGAAGGAAAATATATGGCCGTCTTTGCAGGGGTAGGTCACCCGGGTGGTGATTTCGGTCTTGGTTCCATCGGCATTCTGTCGTTTACCGCGTCTTACGGCGCCTCCTCTAGCGGTATCGTCCCCGAGTAGATCCCAGGTCACATTGGCATTCATATTGGTCCAGACCACACCGGCCTGCCCCGAAGCATCCACATGTTGTCCTTCACCGGTCATCTCACGGTGATAGTGGGCATTCATTGCCCCGATGCAGGCATGCAGGGCGGCAAACTGCCAGGCGTGGGGATAGCTGATCTGCACCGGCGGGCGGTCATCGTCACCGGCCATGAATACCTGTCCTCCCATGGCCATCTGGACGATGTCCGGTGCTTTGTAGTGGGCATAGGGACCGGTCTGGCCGAAGGCCGTTATCGAAACAAGAATCGTACGAGGGTTGATTCTTTCCAGTGTATCATATCCCAGACCGAGACGATCCATATGGCCCGGCTCAAAAGACTCGATGACAAAATCGGCGTCCCTGACGAGTCTCTTGAATGTTTCTTTTCCTTCGTCGGTTTCGATATCCAGCACGATACCCCGTTTGTGCATATTGAAGGCAAACCACCAGAGGCTCTTTTCCGGATCCGGTATGTCGTCGTAAAAAGGGCCGATATGGCGTGCGGGATCTCCCCCTGGCTTTTCAATCTGAATGACGTCAGCACCCAGATCACCGAGGATCTTGCCGCACAGGTGACCCTTTCCCTCGCAGAGGTCCAGGACGCGATGTTGGTGGCTGAGCAGTGTATTGTGTATGTTCATGGAATACCTCCCCAAATAGACTTTCACCAATTGCCTGGCGTTGTCAATTGAAAAGAAATTGCGCCATTGATTCTATCGTTACAAACCACGTCCTCTGGGCGTGGTCATGTGCCCTTGGCTCTGCCAGATCCGGATGGTAAGGAGAGTTCCAAGTGAGCTAAAGTGACTAAAGTGACCTGCCCGCCAATGCCTGTCAG
>JAZFSW010000372.1:0-4170 GCA_036446375.1 Desulfobacterales bacterium
CCTACTGCAATGTGGTCAAAGAATGCAACACGATCAAGCATCTGGAACATATGGTGAGTAATCTTCTCAGGGTGTCGGTTGCCCCCATATAGGTGCGTTCCTGTCATCGTGGTCCTTTCGCGGCAAATTATTCGTTTCGCAGCGGTATGAATCCCGAAAGTTGAGTTACTTTCCATCCATTGGAGCAACACCGATCCATACGGACCTCATGTCTTTTTGGTGCGGTTGTTTCCTTTACCACTACAGACCGGGGGCCCGAAATCATGCCTGAACGCTTTCTGATCCTCACGCTGTCACTTCTGCTTTCCTGTATCTCAACAGCTCTGGCCGATGAACCGATTATTGACGTCTACTATGCCGGTCCGGAGGGCGCCGTTTCCACCGCGCTGGGTATGCCGACCAACTTTCGAATCGTTTCAGATCCTGACACGGCGGCGGTCATGGTTCTCAACGGTGTCATTCCGGACCCGGAGAGGCTAGCGGCAAAGATTCAGGCAGGAACCGGCCTGGTTCTGATTCCTGGGCCGGATTTGACAGCAGCATCCATCGGGACACTGCTGGGCACCCCGGTAGCCCTCGAAAGACAGGTCGATCCTTTGAGTTTGACGGATGCCGATGGCGTCCAGGACCCGGCCATTGGACAGATTGTCTGGAACAGCTCACCCCAGATTCGGAACCGTGCGATCCCCCATGGTATGGCTTTGGATCCAATCGTAATCGGGTATTCGGATCAATCACTGATTCTCGGCAAGGGGAGAATCGGTGAGGGACGCATCTTCTATTTCTCCGGTTTCATGAACGGGGACAATCCCCAGATCCAGGATTGGCCATATTTCAACTACTTGTTCTACCAGTTAACATCACGGGCTGCGGGTTACGAGGCCCTTTCATTTGGCGACTACCCCAGCTCCCCGGTTCCCCATCCCCGGGAACGGAATATTCTCTTCGCCGTCCTGGCAATCATACTGGCTTCGTCCTGGACGATCTTCTACTTCGTCCGCCGATATAGCATGGCCCATCCCGAGGCCCTGGATGTCATGGTGACCCAGCAAGATGACTTCGAGGCCCGACAGGCAGGAACCGACTGGGAGGATGTCGGATTTCACCGGCCCCTCGGAGGATTCCTCGTAGCCCTGGTCCTTGCATTGATCATGTCGGTCCCGATGAACATATACGGCACGATGATTCTTCGGGTCTACATCCTGCCATCGGCTCAAGCCATGGGAATGTATGATCGGGTGACCCAGTTCTTTTCCTTGATCTGGGTCGTATTCGATGTAGGCACATCGGTTGCTTTCGTAAAGTTCTTCTCCCAGTATCGTGTCGATGATCCCGCACGCGCGGTCAAGTATGGTCAGTTCTTTGTCTGGTGGCAGGCATTGACCGGTACGATCCAGATTGCCCTGGTAACCGCAGTTGCCGGTATCTGGATGCCTCAAACGGCCTATGCCCTCTACGCGTGGATTTCCATTGCTCACTGCATGATTCAGATCCCCGGATTCTACGGGGTATTCCGCAATGCCCTGTCCGCCTGGCAGCGGTTCGATTACGTTCAGATCGTCGAACTGGTCTCAGCGCTGGTTATCCCGCTGATCGCCCAACCCATCATCGTACTCTCCATGGTCGCCTGGGGGAAGGCCCACCCGGTTGTCGGTGCGTCAATGGGCGGCCTATACGGTTTGGCAGCCGCGGGATACGTGGGCCAGGTCCTCGCATTTCTCTTGGGATACTTTCTCTACCGCCGTATCGGCTACAACGTCAAGGTGCTCTTCATGGCCCACTTTGAATGGAAGACGATAAAGGAGTCCTTCAAGTTCGGCGTGTTCGAGATGCTCGGATCTGGCTCTTACACGGCGGGCCAGGCAGCGGAAATCACGATCATCACGGCGTTTCTGATAAACTACAATGAGATCTGGGGCAATTGGGGGCTGGCAGCGGGCCTGGCCGGTGGAACCGCGGTGCTAATGACCCTTTCCGAAACCGGCAACCTGCTTCCCGCCATGTCGGAGGCCTTCTCACATGGCAAGGAGAAGCTCAGCCAATACTATGCCGCCATGGCCATGAAATGGGGGGGACTGATTAGTGGATTCTTCTGTGCATCGCTGCTGGCCGTGATGCCCCGGTTCATCCTTGGCACAACGGGACCGGAATTCCAACGTGCGGCGGCTTTTGTCGTGCCGTGGATCTTCTACATGTCACTGCCGTTTGTTACCTGGGTAAACGATACCGTTGCCTTGGCCACCAATCGACCCTATCTGAAAACCTTCCTCACGGCCGGAGAACAGGTTGTTCGGATTGTCTTGGTATTGGTCCTGATACGGCATTTTCAGATCTACGCCCTGGTGTACGCATATATGGTCGCCATCATGACGAAGAACATCGGATCCTACATCGTCGTGAATCGCTACTGTTTCCGGCAGCGATTCTATATCTGGCAGACACTGGCCGCACCTGTGATGGCGGGCGTGGCCCATTATCTCGTTCTGCGATGGGTCACCGGCTTCATCTGGCAGGGGGATCAGTGGACCAGCCTGCTGATTTACATCATCGGCCTTATCCCCTCCTTCCCCCTATATGCTTTCTTCTACGGCTTGTTTGGTGGCTGGGATGATGGCGGGCTGGTGGAATTCAGACGCGCCGTTGATATCAGCAGCTTTGTCCGTCCCTTTTCGCTTGCGGTATGGAAGGCGTCGTCGGCCGGCGCACGGATCAGCCCGATTCATGGACGGTTCCCGATTACCGTTCGTGCGGAAGCAATGGTTGAGGCCGAACAGTTGACTCAGGAGCGGGTAGCCCTCATCAAGAACCACAGCACTTCTTGAATTTTCTTCCGCTGCCGCAAGGGCACGGATCGTTACGACCCACGCCGGCGTACTTCGGGTTGGAACGGACCCTCTCCCTGCGGCTGAGGGCATCGGCCTCTGCCCGCTTGAAGCGAACGTCATTGGCAAGGATATTGAGCGAATCCCGGGCATGTTGAATGAACCGCTTGTTGCCTTCACAGAGCCAGCTGAGACTATCTGGCGGATTCTTCCCATACATGCGATGCTTTAGACAATCCCCCTGACATAAGGCAAGGGCCTCACAGCTGTCACAGGCGCGATTCCATTGTCGTTTTTGTGCGCCGAATTGCCGGTAGGCCTGAGACGACAGAAGCTCTTCCCAATCGGTCTCCATGATATTTCCGAGACAGCGATCCGGTTCAACAAAGAAATCGCAGGGATAGATATCCCCGTTGTATTCGACAACAAAGTACTGGCAGCAGTTGTCACCTAGGTTGCAGACGCTGATCTCGTTATCAACGATCTTAAGAAGCAAGGCATCCACGTGTCGGATGGACACGGTAAATGCATCCTCAGGGTACCAGGCATCGAAAAGCTCACATAAGAAATTGCCCCACTCGCTACCGCTAATCGCATAGGGCTGGGGATGATCCCCATCGAATTCCACACACGGAATGAACTGCAGATACAAAAAGCCCTGATCGACAAGATAGCGGTACACCGTTTTGGCATGACGCACATTGGATTGGCTGACGAGAATCAGGATATTGAACTCAACATCATGGCGGGAAAGGGTCTCGATACCGTTCAACACCTTGGCATGGGTCGGTTCACCACCGATCGTCAATCGATACCGGTCATGAATCTCCGCCGGTCCATCAAGGCTGCATCCCAACAGAAACCGGTATCGTTTGAAAAGCTGAGCCATTTCATTATCGATGAGGGTCGCATTGGTCTGCAGTCCGTTGGCCACCGTCTTTCCGGCCTTTCCATACGTCTCCTGGAAACCAGCGACCTTTCGAAAAAAATCCGTTCCCATCAGCGTGGGCTCTCCGCCCTGCCACCCAAAGGTGTATACCGGTTGCGGTGTAGCCAGATAGGATTTGATCATCTGTTCAAGAACGGCATCAGACATCCGATGTCTGGCAGTCTCCGGATAGACCTCGCACTTTTCCAGATAGAAGCAGTATTCACACCGCAAATTACAGTCAGCCGATGCCGGCTTTATCAGAAGAGTAAATGGGTTCATATTGGCCTGGGTTGAAGGGTTCAGGGTTCAGCGCTGCCACTGGTCTCAAGCGCGGCCAGCCTGATCGTTGGAGAAAGACACCTACAAATGGTTTCAGGTGTCGGGTGTCAGGTGTCAGGAAAGCGCCCTAACTGAAAC
>JAZFSW010000373.1:0-7467 GCA_036446375.1 Desulfobacterales bacterium
GGATGCGAAGCGAACCACGGCATTATCGGATTCTCCCAAGCCCCTATCGCGGCACCTGCCGTCGTATCTCGGATTGCCGCCGGCTGCCACAGATTTCTCCCGCATGGCATCCAGCTCTTCCGGCGTACAGGTGCAATAATAAGCATGTTCCGAGTCGATGAGTTTTTGGATATGGGCCAAATGGATGTTTGTTCGCTGGGACTGAAAGTAAGGGTCCTCATCCCAATCGATACCGAGCCATTCGAGTGCTTCGAAAATGGCATCGACAGATGCCTGGGTAGAACGTTCCGCATCCGTGTCTTCAATTCTCAGGACAAACCGGCCCTTCATGTGACGCGCATAAAGCCAGTTGAAAATCGCAGTTCGCGCTCCCCCCACATGAAGATAGCCACTGGGGCTGGGAGCAAAGCGGGTGATTATTGTTTCCATAAGAGATTTCTCAATTCTGTTAGTGTTTTGAAGGCTGCGAGAATAAGACAGAAGGAAGAAGAGAGGCACAAGGCAAAGGGACAGGCATAAGGCACAAGGCAAAAGTCTAAGAGCTTACGAGCCACTGCCTGCTGCATACTGCCTTCTAAGCCCAGTGTTCCTTCTTCTTTTCCCTATCTTGCAGCCCTTCCTCAGTGCCTTATGCCTTTTGCCTTATGCCTGTCTTTTTGTCCTACCTTCCCTTAAACTGAGGTTTTCGCTTTTCAAGAAATGCCAGGGGTCCTTCCTTGGCGTCTTCGGTTGCATGGAGTGCTTTCTGGTATCCATCTTCGATCTCGAGCTGGTTTTCGTAGGTGTTGTCCAGGCTCTGCCAGTAGGCTTTTCGCATCAGCGCGAAGGCAAGGGTCGGGCCGCCGGCGAGATTCTCAGCCATTTTCATCGTTTCATCCATGAGCTGGTCGTCCTCAAAGACCCGGTTTATCATCCCCCATTCCAGCGCTTTTTCTGCCGGGAGTCGTTCAGCCAGCAAAGACAGCTCCATGGATCGGGCCATGCCGATCAGGCGGGGCAATAAATACGTTGCCCCCCCATCGGGAACCAGGCCGACCTGCCGAAAAGCTTGGAGAAAATATGCGGAACGTCCGGCAAGCACAAGGTCCGCAGAGAGCGCAATGCTCATACCCACACCGGCTGCCGGTCCATTGACGGCGGTAATATAGGGCATCCGCAGATCGCGCAGGCGCAGGAATATGGGATGGTACCATTTCTCCAGCACACTTCTACCGTCTGCGCCATCTTTCAGATCTTCGGCTCTGCCGCGATCCGCCAGGTTTGCTCCGGCACAAAATGCCCGACCGGCGCCTGTCACGACAAGACAGCGTGCGCCATTGTCCGGGTCTTCGATTTGCGTCATCGCATCGGTCAGCTCGCTAAGCATCAGGGTTGATACAGCATTCAATGCCTCGGGATGATTCAGGGTGAGAATAACGATATTATCCTTGAATTCCAATATGATCCGTTCATAATCCATTGTTCCCTCCATCGCTGCTGAAATCATATAATTGAGGCGCCCAATATGACCGACATACGGCCACCTGTCAATTCAAAAGAATTGAGTCTTCGCTCAGCATTAAGATAGGATTTGTGAGCACAGATCCCTATGGGTAAAGCCTCTGGCTAAGAAAACAGCCAGTCTAATCTAAGACGAAACTGAATCCTCTCGCAAAGTCGCAAAGACGCAAAGAAAAGACTTATAACATTCATGCTTTACCTCTGTGTCCCCTGTGATCTCTGTGAGAGGTAGAAATGTAATTTCATATGAGCACCGCCTCTGGCCAAAAAACGGCCAGTCTGATCGCAAAAGAAACCGAATTCTCTCGCAAAGGCGCAAAGACGCAAAGGAAAGACTTTAAATATTAGTGTTTTATCTCTGTGACCTCTGTGGGCTCTGTGAGAGATAGAAATGTTATTTCATATGAGCGACCACAAAATAATACTTGGATTCATCGGTCACATATGGCTATATGAGTCAGCCAGCCGTGAATCCCGCCAGGCGGGAAACCAATCAACCCCTGTAGGAGGAACCATGACTGAGAGCGCATTGCCGGGGATCAATGCTTTTGATCTTGATGCACTGGCTGAAGACAAACCGGATTTTGCAGTGGTTACCTTTGACAACACGCCCTATCCCGATGAGGTGTTGACCTATGCCGATCTAGTGCTCAAGGGGCGCAAGCTTGCCCGGGCAATGGAAAAGCAGGGCTTTGGGCCTGGCGACACCTTTTCCGTGATGATGCGGAATCATCCGGAGATGATTATCGCCTTGTATGCCGCCTCTGCCCTGAGTGCGATTATGGTGCCGATCGATCCCCGGTCAAAGGGGGACAAACTCAGTTACCAGCTGAAAAATTCCAATTCTCGGGGCGTGATCTATTCTGCGGAATTCATGGAGAACGTCACCGATGCCCTGTCCCGGTTGCCTGAGATCGAGACGATTGGTGTCATCTACAAGGATGAGTTTAATGTGGCCCTTGTGCCGGACCAACCCGACATAAACGACATATGTGACGGTCCGGAAGCGCCGGCATTTTCTCCCAAGACCTATACGGAGACAGATTGCAACATGATTGTCTACACCTCGGGGACCACGGGTGATCCCAAAGGGGTCAGGCTCTACAACCGATTGGCTGCAACGGCTTCGATGATGCAATCGTTCTGGCAGTATACACCGGAGGACAGGCTCTATACCGGCCTTTCTCTCACCCATGGCAATGCGCAGTCCGTAACCATGGCCCCTTCTCTGCTGTTAAGTATACCATCGGTGATCAGCCGCCGGTTTACCAAAAGCCGTATCTGGGATATCTGCCGGAAGCATGGCTGCACGACGTTTTCCTTGCTTGGGGGTATGATGATGGGGATCTATTCTGAGCCGGTCAAGCCTGATGATGGCGACAACCCGGTTCGGCTGGTTCTCAGTGCCGGTACGCCACGGCCCATCTTTGAAGCATTTGAGAAACGGTTCAATGTAACCATACACGAATGGTACGGCGCCGTTGAAGGTGGGTTCACCCACAAACCCCCCGGAGTGGGACCGATCGGATCTTTCGGCAATTCGAAAGGCGGTGTGTATGAGATGAAAGTGGTTCGGGAGGATGAATCGGACTGCGATCCCGGGGAAATCGGGGAACTAATCAGCCGGATACCGGGCACCTCTCCCCAGGTGAACTATCACGGCAACCAAGATGCTTCCGACGCAAAGACCTATGGCGGGTGGCTTCGCTCAGGGGACATGGTGCATAAGGATGAGGATGGCTGGTTGTTCTTCGATTTCCGAAAGGGCGGCGGATTGCGGCGCCAGGGAGATTTCATCATGCCCGAATATGTCGAGGCTGCGATTGCTGAGCATCCGGATGTATCAGATATCTGCGTATTCGGCATTCCGGCCGCAACCGAAGCCCCGGGAGAAAGCGACCTGGTTGCTGCCTTTGTACCGACCGGTTCGAACCCGCCGGATATCAAAAGCGTATTTGATCTCTGTCTGGATAAACTGGAACGCAACAGTGTGCCTTCCTATCTATGGGTCGTAGAGCAGATCCCGAAGACCGCCTCCCAGAAGAATCTTTCCCGGTTGCTGAAAGACCAGTTCGATGCGGACGTGGACGGTGTATATACATTTGAGGATTATCGGTAGGAACGTAAAGGAAATGCATAGAGCACGGTGTCGTGCTACAAGGGCATACTGCATTGGGCATGGGAGAACACATAGTGAATGAGACGATACGAGAACTAGTGAACAATGGACCGGTCGTGACCGATGGTTCCTGGGGAACACAGCTTCATCTGCGGGGACTCAGTTTGGGAGAAAACCCTGACGCATGGAATCTTAGCCATCCGGACCTTGTAGAAGAGGTCGCTCAGCAGTATGTGGATGCGGGCAGCCAGGTGGTTCTGACCAATACATTTGGCGCCAACCGGTTGATTCTTGAAAAATCGGACCTGGCAGACGAGGTCGAAGCCATCAACATGGCTGGTGTTGAGATTTCAAAAAGAGCAGCCGGTGATCGTGCCCTTGTGTTTGCCTCCATCGGACCCAGTGGAAAGATGCTGATTACCCAGGAAACGACCGAAGAAGAACTGGCTTCGGTTTTCACAGATCAGGCCCGGGCCTTATCCCGGGCCGGAGCCGATGCCCTTGTCATCGAAACCATGATGGATATCAATGAGGCCTGTATTGCCGCATCGGCCGCCAAGGAGACCGGGCTGCCGGTGATTGCCAATATGGTGTACGATGCAGGCAAAGATAAAGACCGGACCATGATGGGCAATACACCGGAACAGGTGGCCGAAGCGCTTGAAAAGATTGGTATTGACGGCATCGGCGCCAATTGTGGCCAAGGCATAGAAGGATTCATACCGATCTGTAAACGGCTGCGTGCCGTCACGGATCTTCCCCTCTGGATGAAACCCAACGCCGGGTTGCCCGAGATGGTCGATGGCGAAACGGTGTTTAAAACCACGGCCGATGAATTCATTGGGCAGGTACCGGAATTGATCCGGTCCGGTGCCAGTTTTATCGGTGGGTGCTGCGGTACCGATCAGTCGTTTGTCCGGAAGATTCGCGAAACGATCCGCAGCTGATGCGGCCACAATAAGATGTTCTGGCATCGTAGCCGTGGAAATGGTAATACTAGTCGGAGTGTCAATACCCACCTGGCGATGACGGAAGAAGGTTGTTTGTATAAATAAGTATAGCGACGTTTTAAGAGAGGCCACCATATGAAACGAATAGGTCGATATTTTCTTGAAGGTTTACTGATCCTGGTTCCCTTTGTCGTAACGATATTTGTGATATACACCGTTTTCCAGAAAATCGATGGGCTTTTTCATTTTCCTATTCCCGGTATGGGGGTAGTGGCGACCCTGCTGTTGATTTTCCTGGTGGGATTTATCACATCGAATTTCCTCACCCGGAAACTGGTGGGCCTGGCAGACACGCTCTTCAGCAGGGTTCCTCTGGTTAAGATGATCTACTCTTCCATAAAGGATCTGCTGAATGCCTTTGTCGGAGATAAGAAGAGCTTCAATAAACCGGTCGAGGTGACCCTTGTCCCTGACAGCGGGGTGCGGGCCATCGGTTTTGTCACCAATGATAGTCTCGAGAATTTAGGAATAGAGGGGAGCGTGGCCGTTTATCTTCCCCAGTCCTATAATTTTGCCGGCAATCTCATCATCGTTCCCAAAGACCAGGTGAAGCCGCTGGATGCCGATTCCGGTGATGTGATGGCGTTTGTCGTATCCGGTGGTGTCTCGGCACATTAACAGTGGAAGGGAAAGGCACAAGGGATAAGGCAGAAGGCACAAGGGAAGAGAAAGGGAGCAGACATGAAGCTTTTTGAACCGATTACGATAAGGGGCATGGAAGTGCCGAACCGCATTGTCTACCCGGCCATCCAGATGAACATGGGACTGACCAATCGGCGCGCCAGGGGCTTTTATGCGGAGCGTGCGCTGGGCGGTACCGGTCTGGTTCTATCGGGAAATGTGGCCATTGACAATTTCGCCTCGGAAGAGCTGTGGGGAAGCCCAGAATTGCTTGCCAGTTTTATCGAGCGACTCGGTCAGCTGACCGATCAGGTTCACGATGCCGGGGGCAAAATGGGCGTGCAGTTATGGCAGGCCAATCGCTTTCCCCAGGGAAGGGGCACACAGATCGCCGATGTGGAGATGTTTCCGGATTCCGGTGACAAGGTGGCCCCATCGGCGCGTGATGACATGCGCGAACTGACGATTCCGGAGATAGAAGCAATCATTTACCGGTTTGCAAAGGCGGCGCGCAATGTCCGGGATGCAGGATTTGATTGCGTAGAGCTTCATGGCGCCCACGCCTATCTTCCCTGCCAGTTTTCAGCACCCCAAACCAATCAGCGTACCGACAAATACGGGGGCGATGCGCGTCGCAGGATGCAATTTGGCATCGATCTGGTAACGGCAACACGTGCTTTCGTTGGTCGGGATTTCCCCATCCTTTTCCGCCAGGGCGTGCTGGAGAAGGACGGTGAGGTCGATCCGGATAGTATCGACTATGCTCAGGAATTGGAGAAAGCCGGTGTCGATTGTCTCGATATTTCCAGCGGCGGCTTTGCAGCAACGCCGGTAACACCCACCAAGAAGACCGAAATGGGTACCCTTGTTTTTCTTGCCGAGGCCATTAAGAATGCGGTTGGCATACCGGTGATCGGCGTGGGCAGGATCAACACGCCTGAAGTGGCCGAAGAGATTCTTGCTCAAGGCAGGGCGGATATGGTCGCCATCGGTCGGCAGCTCATCGCCGATCCTTTCTGGCCGAAGAAAGTCCGGGAAGACCGGTTTAATGACGTGGTGGCCTGTGATTCATGCAATATCAATTGCTCGTCTTCCGCCTTCAAACGAAACCTGCCCGAGGATGCTCCCCTCTGCAAGAATAATGAACGGGTCGGCAAAGAGTGGGAGATCCCCGCACCCGAATAGCCTTCTGCCTTCCCATTTATTCTTGACTCTTACCTGGTTATCCCATAGTGTGATTCTCTTTGTTTACAGACAATCCGGTTCAGTATTTTCGGACAAAACGGCATGGATACAATCACAAACATAGTGGAGGCATAGATGATTACTTTTGAATTAACCAAAGAACAGGATCTGATCTTAAAAAGTGCGAAAGAATTTGCCACAGGTGAAATCAAGGACATTGCCCGGGATTGTGACGAAGAGGACAATATTCCCAAGAAAGTCCTCGATAAGGCCTGGGAGGTCGGGCTTGCCAACGCCGCGGTTCCGGAAGAATACGATGGTATCGGGATGGAGCGCTCCGCGGTAACCAGTGCCCTGGTTTGTGAGGAACTGGCCTGTGGGTGTGCGACCCTGGCGACAGCGATCCTTGCCCCTTCGGCCTTCATCAACCCCATAATCGATTTCGGCACGGATGATCAGAAAAAGAAATACCTGCCGATATACGGTGGTGAAAAATTCGAGCCGGCCTCGATGGCCCTTCACGAGCCTCAGTTTACATTCGACCCGACAGATATGAAGACCACAGCGAAAAAGAAAGGCGACGAGTGGATCATCAACGGGACAAAGCGATTGGTGCCGTTTGGCAGCACCGCCCATCACTTTCTTGTCATTGCGCGAACCAGTGATGACACGGGTCTTGCCGGCCTCGATGCTTTTATCGTCCCCGGGGATGCAAAGGGGCTGACGATCGACAAAGAAAATGAAAAGACCATGGGGCTGAAGGCACTTCCCAGTTCCCAATTGACCTTCAACGATTGTGTTGTTCCGGATGCCGATCGGCTGGGTGGTGACGCGGGGATCAATGGCCGTGCGCTCATCAATTCCGTCCGCATCGGAAACAGTGCCCTTTGCGTGGGACTGTCCAAAGCCGTTATGGATTTCTCTGTCCCTTACGCCCAGGACCGGATTGCCTTCGGTGAACCGATCGCTAAAAAACAGATTATCGCCTTTTATCTTGCCGATATGCATATCGAAACAGAAGCCATGCGGTGG
>JAZFSW010000374.1:0-2528 GCA_036446375.1 Desulfobacterales bacterium
AAAAAATAGGTCTCACCTCTGGCATATCGATTGCAGCCTTTATGTGTCACGCCCTTGGTATGATCATCATCTGATAAAAGGAGTCGGAAAGAAAATACAGATGCATCGCCTTAAGACTTTCATTATTGCGCTCGTGGCCATAGGGGTGGCCTGTGCAACGCCTGCCATGGGATCCAATGAATCCGTCGAGGAGACCCTCAAGCTGACCTCCTGCCAGCTATCCATGCCGGGTTCACCGACACGCCTGGCTGCCGATTGCGGCACCCTCACGGTTTACGAAAACCGGAAGGCGGCTTCGGGACGCAAGATCGATCTTCACATCGCCGTTCGCAAAGCCTATCGCAGAGTTCCGGATCCCGACCCCCTTTTCTTACTGGCTGGGGGTCCGGGTCAGGCGGCAACCGAAGCGTATGTCCAGATGAGATGGATCTTTGAAAAGATCAACCGCGCAAGGGACATCGTGCTGGTGGACCAACGAGGTACCGGAAAATCGCATCCGCTGAAATGCGCCGAACCCGATGGCGAATCCACACTCGCCGAAGAAAACAATCCGGAGAAGATACGCGAATTGGTGACCACGTGCCTGAAGAACCTGGATGCCGACCCGGCATTCTACACCACACCGATTGCCATGGCGGATCTTGATGACATTCGCCACGCACTGGGATATGAAAAGATCAACATCTATGGCATATCCTATGGGACAAGGGCCGCACTCACGTATCTTCGACAATTCCCCGATCGGGTAAGGGCTATGATCCTTGATGGTGTTGTCCCCCAGGATGAAGCTCTGGGTCGCGATATCGCACGGGATGCCCAGCGGGCACTGGACCTCATTATGGATCGCTGCAAGGCAGATAAGGATTGCCACGCCGCATTTCCGGATATCGCCGGGGGCGTAGACACCTTGATCCGCAAGCTGAAAGAAAGCCCGGCAGAACTCACCATCGATCATCCCATGAGCGGGAAAGCAACCCCGTTCACACTTGACTGGAAGACCTTTGCCAGCACACTTCGTCTGTTCAGCTATTCGGATACTACGGTTGTCATTTTGCCTCTTCTTATCCACAATGCCCTGGAGGCCGATGATCTCGGCCGATTGGGTGCCCAATCCCTGTTCCTACACCAGCAAATGAAAGACGCACTGGCAATCGGCATGCACAACTCCATCATCTGTACTGAGGATGTGCCTTTTCTTGATCTACAGGAGGCAAGAAAACGCAATGAGGAGACGTATCTGAGTGATTTTCAGGTGGAAGGATTGATGGAGATCTGCAAACTGTGGCCGAAGGGGGAACTCCCTCCGGATTTCAAAGAACCGGTGTCGTCAGCAATACCGGTGCTCCTGCTGTCCGGAGAGGCGGATCCGGTAACCCCGCCGGAGAACGCAGAACAGGTGGCCGAGACCCTTTCCAACAGCCTGCATATTGTCGTTGCCGGTCAGGGCCATGGGGTCATTGGAAAGGGATGTCTCCCTGAGATTGCCAGATCTTTTATCGCAACAGCTTCGATTTCGACCCTCGAAACATCCTGTATCGAAAAGATTGGTGCAACACCCTTTTTTATCGATTTCGCCGGACCACCCCCTTGAGGTTTTTTCATGATTGAAGTCAAAGACCTGTGCAAGTCATTCAAGAACATCACCGCGCTGGGTGGGGTAACCTTTTCTGCCCGCGATGGGGAGATCACGGGTCTTCTCGGTCCAAATGGTGCCGGGAAAACAACCGCCCTGCGTATTGTAGATACCGCAATGAAACCCGATTCCGGCACCGCCCGGGTCGATGGGTTTGACACGGTTCAATCGCCACGGGATGTCCAGAAAAGACTGGGTATCCTACCGGAAACCAGGGGAATCTATCCGAGACTGACCACCCGTGAAAACATCGAATACTTTGGCCGATTGCAGGGGCTGGATGAGGTCGCACTCCAGGAGCATATCGAGCAACTGGTTGACGTGCTTGATATGCAGAAAATCGTTGACCGCCGCACCGAGGGGTTTTCGAGCGGGGAACGTCTCAAGGTTGCCATCGCAAGAGCCTTGATCCATCACCCTCAAAACGTGTTGCTCGATGAGCCGACAAGCGGCCTCGACGTGATGAGCACGCGAGCGATACGCAGTCTGATTCGCCGATTTCGAGACGAGGGAAAGTGCATTGTTCTATCGACCCATATCATGCAGGAGATTTCAGCGCTCTGTGACCATATTGTCGTCATCTCCAATGGCCAGGTCGTGGCAAGCGGAACACCGGATGAATTGAGAAGAACGACGGGTCAGTCAAACCTGGAAGATGCCTTTGTCTCAGCAATCGGTACCGAGGAGGGATTGATGTTATGATGAAGCTGATGGGTATCGTCTTCCGCAAAGAGGTGGGAGAGGGTTCGACGCTATGATGAGGCAGATTGGTATCGTCTTTCGCAAAGAGGTGGCAGAGGGTTCGACGCTATGATGAGGCAGATTGGTATCGTCTTTCGCAAAGAGGTGGGAGAGGGTTCGACGCTATGATGAGGCAGATTGGTATCGTCTTTCG
>JAZFSW010000375.1:0-2578 GCA_036446375.1 Desulfobacterales bacterium
AGGTGCTCTACCAACTGAGCTACACCCACCACAAATGAGATCATCGTCTATCAGATTGTTGGAACCATTTCAAGACCTTTCTCTTGCCTCTACCATCACAGTAATGCCGTTGGAATCCCCTCTAAACTTACTATTGACCCTCGCCCTGCAATACGAATATAACCACAGCAGGATCGCCTGCAAAAGAGTCGAATGGCCCTGAGGATTGCGCCTACACGGCTTGAACTGAGACAAGGGGTCAAGGGTCCCAGTGAAAACACGGAGAGATACCGGATTGGAGAGGAAGTAGCGCGATGAACCAGTTCTATGCGTTCATCCTCAGAGCATTTTTGAGTGCCGCGTTTGCTGTGGTTCTTGGACGGATGTTTCTCCCGGACAGGGGGCTGATGAGCACCGTGGTTCTCGGCTGTCTGCTGCTCGCAGCGGCGTATCTTGCCGAATACCTGAGAAAACGAAAATCAGAATGAAGGACAGGATGGTATTGAATTGAAACAGATGATTCTGGGAACAGCCGGACACATTGATCACGGGAAGACCGCCCTTGTCAAAGCGTTGACCGGCGTTGAAACCGACCGGTTAAAAGAAGAGAAACGCCGTGGGATCACCATCGAACTGGGATTTGCTTCCATGGATCTAGCCAGTGGACGACACCTGGGGATCGTCGATGTGCCCGGCCACGAAAAATTCGTTAAGAATATGGTCGCCGGTGCCACCGGCATCGATCTTGTCGCCATGGTGATTGCCGCGGACGAGGGCATTATGCCCCAAACCCGGGAGCATCTGGAAATATGCGCGCTGCTCGGAATCAAGTACGGCGTCATCGTCCTATCCAAGGTGGATCTGGTGGATGAAGAGTGGCTGGAACTGGTAACCGATGATATCATGGAATTTACCCGGGGAACCTTCCTTGAAGATGCACCGGTGCTTCCCCTATCCTCGACCACCGGCCAGGGCATTTCCGAGTTTGTCGAGGCCCTGGACACACTTTGTGCCGACATCCCCCAACGCCCCCCGAGCGATCTATTCCGGTTGCCCATCGACCGCGTGTTTACCATGAAGGGGTTTGGCACGGTGATTACCGGTACACTCATATCCGGTCGAATCAAGGTGGGCGATACCATTGCCCTGTATCCTTCCGGGATCACCTCAAAGGTGCGGGGGATTCAAGTCCACAACGAGAGCGTTGATGAGGCCGGCACCGGCATGCGAACCGCGATAAATTTCCAGGGGCTGGAGATAACATCGGCAAACCGGGGCGATATTGTATCCCTGCCGCAGATTCTGCGGCCCAGCTACATGGTGGATGCATCAATCCACTTTCTCAACAGCAACAAGAAGCCGCTGAAGAACCGCACCCGGGTCAGATTCCATTCCGGAACCAGCGAAGTCCTCGGCAAACTGATCCTGCTGGAGAGTGAAGAACTCCTTCCCGGGCAAGACGCGGTGGTTCAACTTCGACTCGATGCCCCTGTGGCTCTGGTCAAAGACGATCCGTTTGTCATCCGGAGCTATTCTCCGATACGGGCCATCGGCGGCGGTCGCATCCTCAATCCAATCCCCCCGAAACACAAGGGCTTCAGACCGGAGGTGATAGAGGGCTTAAAGAGGCTGGCCGGTGCAAAACCCGAAAAAATCATACCCTTCCATGTCGGCGGGTCCGGCTACCAGGGGCAGTCATTTTCCGATTTGAGGGTAATGACAAACCTCCCCGAAAAACAGCTGAACGCCAGCCTTCAGGATCTCCTTTCCAAGCAAATCCTGATCCAGGTGGACAAGGATAACCGGATCTTTATCCACGGTGAGCGATTGGATCAGTTGAAACAGGAAATCGCCGCAATTCTTGACGGCTATCACCGGGACAACCCGCTGAAAGCCGGCATGTCTAAAGAGGAGCTGAAGTCGAAACTGCCGCCGAATCTCAGTGCCCGACTGTTTAACCTGTCAATCAACCAGATGATCGGCGATGAATCGATCGTTCAGGAGGAAGAATGGGTCCGATTGGCAGTGCACACAGTATCACTGGGCATTGATCAAGCCGACGTAAAAACACGAATCATGGACACCTACCGTGCCAGTGGTCTTGAGCCCCCTTATTTCAAAACATTGAGCCAGACGCTATCCATCGATGCTGCCCAAGCCAGAGCCGTGCTCCAGCTGCTGACCGATGAAGGTCGTATCATCAAAGTGAAAGAGGATCTGTATTTCGATGCCGAAGCCGTCGAGACACTGAAAAACCAGTTGGTCGCTTTTCTGGAAACAAACGAAGAGATCGACACCCCCCGATTCAAAGAAATGACCGCTGTCTCCAGAAAGTTTGTCATCCCTTTGATCGAGTATTTCGATGCCCAACATGTCACGATCCGCATCGGGGATATCCGGAAGCTGAGGAAGGGATAGCGAATAGAGGACAGAGATCGGAGGACAGAGATCAGAGGTCAAAGGACAGAGATCGGAGATCAGAGGTCAGAGATCGGAGGTCAGATGACAGATACTGATCGGCCACTAAGGCACAAAGGCACGAAGATTATGACACAATACTTCTAATGCCCTTCCCTTATGCCTTCTGCCTTTCGCCTTG
>JAZFSW010000376.1:0-2982 GCA_036446375.1 Desulfobacterales bacterium
ATCATGATCAGGCAGATTCGATCCAGGTATTTCAGGTTCAATGTCATGGGCAGTTTTCCTACACAATATCATGCTTGATAGGAGGTTACATCTCCTTTACAGGTTAGGGTCATCCATCGGAAATACTGCACTCAACATGAAACAGTACCACTTCTATGGTTGCATCACCTTCCCGATTCGGATCGCCGGTTTGCCCTTCCCGGGAAAATTTCAGCACCACTTCCCCGAATGTGGGATCGGCGGAAAGCCGGTTCATAAAATCACCCAACACCTTGTTGGAAATGGCATAGCCGGTAAGCTTCATTCTCAGTGGGCTGTCTTCTTCCGATCCGGCATCAACAGCAATCTGGCTAAGCCAGGTACCTGCATTCAGAACCGCAGATAGTTTCAACAGGATCCGGGAGTAGGACTGTTTCCCGGAGATCTCATCCATAGCCGATTGATCCCGGGCAATCCCCTCCACTTCTTTCTTGAGCCGGCCAATCTCATCGATTTTGGCATTGAGCTTTGCTGTCGTTGCTCGGAACGAATCTTGCGAAACGCTGCCTGCCGACACTACCCTTGACTGATGGACAAAGAAGCCGGCAACCAGGAGAAGAGCACCAGCGAGGCATCCTGCCCATAGATTGAGGTGTCGAAACACAAACCGCCGTGCAACGACTTCCGGGGGAACCAGATTGATTTCTCTTAAAGCCATGATACCTTTCGCATCGCCAGCCCCAGGGCTAACGCAAAGGGCGCTCCTTCTGAAATGTCAGGTAACATGCTGCCATTGGTAGATGTCATATCCATTTCTACTAAAGGGTTTACTTCCTTTACAGGAAGGCTGATACGCCTTCCGGCGTAACTGCCCAAAGACTGCATCATGCTTGCACAACCATACATGTAGATCCCATCAAACACCCTGTTCTGTTCTTCCTGTCGCATATAGCTGGTTATGGTATGAAACTCATAGATCAATTCGTCAATATAGGGGGTAATAATCTGATACAGCGCGCGGTGCAGGTTAACCATGGTTTCATCGGAGGGTCGATCGGTTCTGTCGTCAGCGTTCTTGAGATCCTCATAGGCAAGACCATACTTGTTGAGAATAAACGTTGCTCTGTCGGCAGGGAGTTCCAGATTCGCCAGTATTTTATCGAGGAGACTCTGGAATCCCCAAGTGAAATATCGCTGAGCAAGTATACCTTTATCGGTAACCACAGCAAGAAAGCTCTGTCTGAAACCGATATGACATAGTAGCGTCATATCATTGACTGGCCCATGGAGCTGTTCATGAAGACGAATCAGGGATGCAACACTGAAATCAACAGCTTCAACAGTGAGCCCCGCCCGCTTGAAAATCGACAGATACTGCTGGACACGATCCCGCTGAACAGCGGCAATGATCGCCTTGTAGTCGGTTCGAACACCGGATGGTTTTGCAATAAGCGTCGGGTAATCGAGAATGGCATCCTCTATCGGAAAGGAGAGGTGCGTGTCCGATTCCCGGACAATATTCTCGTCAACAGATTCCCCTTCTTCACCCACCTGAAATTGGATCGGGAAACTGATAATATTCTGGCTGGGAAGATGAACGACAACGCTTCTCCCCTGGAATTGCTTGCTCCGGGTGATACCTTTCAGCACGGAGACCAGCGCATCGTCTTCTTCGGGCAGTCCATCGGCATAAGCATCAAAATCCCGGTGCCACAGCCCGCTAACCGATAGTGTCTCTCCGGTCTGCTTCAGCTGCGCGGCACAGATACGCTGATCGCCCAAATCGATGCCGATGGGATGTCGAGAGCCAAGACCAAGCATGGTGCATTCCTATCTATGGATCTGCTACTGTTGATGCGAGGACGCGTTTCCGCGTTCATTTTACAATGTTTCAGTACTGCTTCAAATAAGCCAAAATGCGGGATTAGAATACCACACAGCATGGTTATCGTCAAGAGACTTGAGCGTCTGACTGGCAGAATATTCAAAGATTCAAGAAGTTTGTGGACGTGGGGTCCTCGGGGGAGCAGGATGGACAGGACTGAGACAGCCAGGCGCCATTGTGGTGGCCTGATGCTATTGTTATTGCTTGATCATCGTGGTGAGATTGTGTAGCAATTGAGATTCCCCGCCGCAGGCGATCGAAGAATCTCGACAATCGGAGTTCAAATACTTCGTGATTCTACGGTTCTCTCCGAGGCGTAGGCTCTACGAGCCGGGGGCCTTGTTCGATATTCGATATTCGCTGTTCCGTTGCGGGGAGTTCTTTCTCTCAATCAGGCTAGGAATACTGAAACGCCAAGGTCACATCAGAAGGCAACCTGTAACGCCAGTATCACGCCGCGGTATTGGCGATCGGCTAACAGGTTGATTCGAGTATTTGCTTTGAGTCGGTCAATAAACCGGCCGGTCTGGTCCTTGTTGTATTTGTGGGTGCTGGAAACCGCACCGAAGATATTGCCAAAGTAGAATCCGGAACCCACAAAGGAAATCACCCCGCCGAGCGCCGGATTGTCATCCTTAAAAGCAGTAGCTGCAGCAACGATCAAGCCGGTATTCAGCAGAAAGGCAGTAGCCGCATCCTGATAGCGCCCAAGATAAGCATATCCGCCGCCGGGCAGTATGGACAGGAATCCGGCCAATCGGGGATTCTTCCGGACAATCATTTCTTCCTTACCAAGTTCAACGAGGAGTCGTTTAAGCCGGTATCTTTCCCGATTCCCTTCACTGATGTTCCCGAAATAAGACCGTGCCTCCTCCCACGATGCCAGATCAACGTGTATCCAACCGATCCGGTAATTGGCCTCATCTTTTATGTCTGCCTTATCCGTTACATCAATAAGGGCCTGAAGCGTGGCCTCTGCCGATTCGAGTTGATTCATCCGGGTATAACTTTCACCGATCTTCAGATACGAATCCATCGAGAGGGGAGTGTCCGGATAGTGCTGAATCACTAGGCCAAACGCGTTGATGGCATCGGGAAACGGACCGCAGCGACTGCCC
>JAZFSW010000377.1:0-5683 GCA_036446375.1 Desulfobacterales bacterium
TTCGCCTCAATCCCCAGGTGAAAGCCGAAAGTCTCGTTCTCGATTAGACTGACTGCTTTTCAAGCCAGAGGCTGGCCTGACACCTGCATCTTCTCAAGCCGAAACGGCGCAAACCTGACACCTGACACCTGAGACCTGACACCTCATCTTATGGTCGACATCCTTCTCATACAGCCCCCCATCAGAGACTTCTATCTCACGGCAAAAAGAACCATTCCCTATGGGTTGACGAGTATCGCCGCCGTGTTGCAGGAAGCGGGCTATTCGGTGGCGATTCTTGATGGTCTTGCCACTTCCCGGTCTAAAATCCTCGATCTGCCGCCGGAAATGGTCAGCCTCAAACGATACTATGGGAAACCGGACATCTCCCCGTTTTCGCTGTTTCATCACTTCAGGCACTTCGGATACAGTTTCCAACATATCGGTCACATGGCGAAAGAATCCGGCGCATTCCTCGTGGGCATCTCCTCTCTTTTTTCCGCCTATCGCAATGAAGCGATACAGGCTGCGGAAATCGTAAAGAAATATCATCCGACATGCCGGATCGTTCTGGGCGGCCATCATCCTACGGCCCTGCCGGCCGATGTGCTTCAAAACAAGGCGGTGGATTTTGTCCTTCGCGGAGAAGGGGAAGTTTCCCTGCCGGTACTGGCAGATGCCCTCAGGGCCGATGAGTGTCTGGATAACATCCCCGGTATTGCGTTTCGAAGGCCGGATGGCACGCACCATATCAGCGAACCTGCGGTGATGGCCGATATCGATGAGTATCCTCCTCCGGCTATTTCACTGATCAAACACACCTATTACAGGCGGCATCGAAAGGGCAGCGCGGTTATCGTAACCAGCCGGGGATGTCCGATGCGCTGTTCCTACTGCTGCATGGGAGCATCCACCTATCTTCCCCATAGACAGCGACGTGTCGAATCGGTTATGGCGGAGATCGAGACAGCCGTGACCCGGTATGACACCGGCTTTATCGATTTTGAAGACGAGAATCTGACGCTGGATAAGGCGTGGTTTCTTAAACTCCTCGATCGGTTCATCACGCGCCATGGCAATGCCGGTATCGAATTAAGAGCGATGAACGGTCTCTTCCCCCCTTCTCTGGATAATGAACTCATTGCTGCAATGAAAACAGCAGGCTTTAAGACACTGAACCTATCCCTCGGCTCAACCTCAGGTGAACAGCTCAGACGCTTCAACAGACCGGATGTAAGGCAATCCCTTTCCGATGTATTGGCTCTGGCAAAGGATCACGGCCTGGATGCCGTTGTTTACGTGATTGCGGCCGCACCGGGACAGCGCGCCGATGACTCCATCCGGGATCTTCTTTTCCTGGCTGAAAACAACGTCCTTGGGGGCATATCGATTTTCTATCCGGCACCGGGAAGCGCGGATTATGCATTGTGCGAATCATTGGGCATTCTCCCTGAGCACCTGTCTCTGATGCGATCCAGTGCCCTTCCGCTGTCCCACTCGACCACCCGACGTGAAGCGGTGACCCTCCTCAGGCTGGGACGAATAGTGAATTTCATGAAATCCCTCACCGATCAGGGGGAGACACTTCCTAAGCCGGCTCCCCCTGAACCCATCCACGCCAAAGCACTCAGCAGGAAAGAAATGGGCATCCACCTTCTTCAGGGGTTTTTCCATGATGGCCGCATCCGGGGGATGACACCGGAGGGTGACATCTACGAGCATGAGATTTCACGCCGCCTCACATCACAGTTCATCGCGGGCCTGTCCCGGATATAAGAAAAGGCGACATGCGATTGCACAAAGAAGGATTCGGTGTTAAGACAGGACGCGGTTCCCCGAGTGGATTGAGAGAGGGAACAGACATAACGCAATCATCGTAATGAGAGAGGTAATGGAGTGAGAGCAGATCCGGACAAATTAGAACGCGCCTTTAACCCCAAGGTCATCGCCATTGTTGGGGACTCGGGATATCTGGAGTGGCTTAGATGCACCGCTAAATTCAGCGGCAAACGTTATTCGGTGCAGGTAAACCCGAAAACCATCGCAAGAATCGAAGCAATGGGAGTGGACAATTTCACCAGCCTGCTGGATATCCCCGAGCCTGTGGATTTTGTGATTGTTGCCGTGGGACGGAAATATGCCCTCGATGTGCTGGAGGACTGCATCAGCAAAGAGATACCGGCGGGACATTTCTTCACGGCAGGATTCACCGAGACGCACACGGCCGATGGCGCCGAATTTGAGGCTGCCCTTACCCGGCGTGCCACAGAATCGGGTTTTCATCTTATCGGACCGAACTGTCTCGGGATCTTCAACCCCGGCATTGGATTGAGACAGGAAGAGGCACAGTATGTGGGCACAACGGGGCCGGTGGGGTTCATCTCCCAAAGCGGCACGCATGCGATGCAGTTCTCCCTGGAGGCTCACCTCCAGGGGGTCGATATCAGCAAATCGGTTAGCTTCGGGAACGGAAGCGTGCTTGATGCTGCCGAGTTCCTCGATTATTTCGGCCGGGATGATAGTATCAAGGTCATCGGCATGTACCTGGAAGGAGTAAGGGATGGAAGACGCCTTATCGAGGTCCTGCGGGATGTGTCGAGCAGGAAACCGGTGGTCGTGTGGAAAGGGGGCCGAACCGCAGGAAGCAGCAGAGCCATAGCATCGCATACCGGCTCCCTGGCTGTACCTCAAAACATCTGGGTGTCAACGATGAGACAGTGCGGGGCCATTACGGTATCGGGCCTCGATGAGATCGTCGATACGCTGAAAGCCTTGATATACCTTAAACCGGTCGAAGGAAACCGGGTCGTTCTTGCCGGTGGGTCCGGCGGCCAATCTGTTGCCATTAGCGATGCATTTACCGAAATAGGTCTTGAGGTGCCGCCGCTTTCCCAGGCATCCTACGATCAATTTGAGTCCTTCTTCTCGGTGATCGGTGGCAGCTACAGCAATCCGATAGACACCGGAAACCAGAACCAGGTGCACCTTCCGCGTATCATGGACATCATTGAAAAGGATGCCAATACCGATAACATTGTGCTGTTGCTAAATGCCGGCAGCGGACCGCCGGGTGTAGCCGATCAAAAGAGTGAAGAAATCGAGACGGCTATTGCGCTGTCCCAGCGCACCGCCAAGCCGGTGATGGTTTGCAGTTCGGTTTTCTTTCTGCCAACCATGGTGGGCAAAGCAAGGGCAATGATAAAGACACTCCAGGGCGGCGGCGTCCCGGTATTCACCAGCCTGGAGCGCGGCGCCCTGGCACTGAAAAATGCACTGGATTACTATCGGTTTCGATCACGATAGGCAGTCTCACCGCAGAGGCGCGGAGGACGCAGAGAAAAGAGTTTAAATATCAATGGCAAATAGTGAGGATTTGCACCTGAGTCGCATAGGCGCAATCCATCATGAGTTGCCTCTGGGTTCTCTGTGAATTCCCTGTCGGGTCGTAGCTTTAGCGAAGCCTGATGTGAGAGATAGAAATGTATCCCATACGGGTAGGGGAGCCTTCGGCTTGATGATGCTCTCTATGGCCCTTTCCTGACACCTGACACCTGAACACTCCACACCCTCTGCGTCCTCTGCGTCTCTAGAGAGCAAAGCGAACGGGCGGTGAGACCCCTAATCCAGCCAAACCGGCTGATGTGTTCCCAGGGGAACGACACCGCGTTTCCAGCGGGCGGGCGTTGCGGACAGGTGAACGGGCGGCCGAAGATGGGTGATCGGGCCAAATCCGGTATCGCTTGTAATGGAAAATGACTTGATTTCTTCATCGGCAAACGCTTCAGCAGTATCCAGCACTTCATCCCCGGCCAATCCTAAACTGCGTAACCACATTCCTGTCTGGCTCAACGACACACGAACCAGATAACTGCCACCATAGAGCGCCCGCCGCTTTAAAGCCACCAGGCTGCCGAAAGCTGCCAGGAAACCGGTGGTGTAGTCTGTTACCGCAGCCGGTATCAGTTGGGGACCTTCTTTGCCCCCCTGTATATGGGCCATTCCGCTGACCGTTTGTGCAAGCTGCTCCCAACCGGCGCGATGCCGCCAGGGCCCTTCATGTCCATAGCAATTGATCGAGGTGTAAATAATACCCGGGCGCAATCGGGATAGATCGGCGACACCCAATCCGAGACGTTCCAATGCGCCGGTTCGGTATCCCTGAGAAAAAACATCGGATTGGACTATGAGGGTCCGCAGACATTCTTTGCCCACTTCGGTTTTCAGATCGATAAATGCGGACAGTTTGCCATGACCGGTGTCCGTTACAAATCGCGAGACCGAAGGCAGATTTTCGGATCCGATTCGCATCGCATCGGCACCATACTGGGCCAGCGTGCGGGCACAGGTCGGTCCTGCCAGCACGCGGGTCAGATCCAGAACGCGTATACCGGACAGCGGCATATCGCCTGCTTTGGGAAAGGGTTCAGGCGAGCTGTCTGCTATTTTTACAACCTCTACACAGGGAAGGCCATTGAGAATACGTCCCTGCTCCGATGAATCCCATTCCTCGGGGGTGCGCACGATGCCCGCACACGCACGGGCATTGGCAATGGCATCTTCCAGATCCTGAGCATCCCACCGCCTCACGGCTGAAGCAACCGATCCAGGGTCATCGTCACACCCCAGAACATTCAGCAGTCGCTGCCCGCTTTCGGGGAAGCTCTGGTGCAAGAAGACATGGCGATCATCACGGGTGGCATAAAAGCCACCGAATGTGTGCCTGCCGCTGAGACTGGATGCCGGTGCCAGGTCATCATTGTGGAATGTTTGATGAATCATACTGCCCAGGGATGCAGACGCCTCTCGCGTTCCGACATGCACTGTTTGCGATTGACCCGTGCGCGTTTCCCAGATGTCTGCCGCCATAGTGGCACCGGCCGCAATTACCGCAGCAGCACCCTCCCCTGCGTAAAATCGGGTCCTCAATGCAGGCGTTTCATCTTTGATTTCAACAAAATCCGGTGGTTGTCTCCCGGCGATCCTCATCAGTTCTTCAAACGCCAAATCTGCAATGGACATCGGAGTCGTCCTCATTCTCAGTTTTCAGAATTAGCATAATCGTAACGACTTTAAATAATTCGCAATTCATGCATCAGTACAAGTCGGTCAGACGCAATTCCCAAATCCCCAAATTCATGCGAAAAGGACTTTTTGCATGGCCTTCTCACTTGACCCCTCGAACCCTTGGACCCTCGGCCCCTCTTCCCTTTCACAACCCCACACGCACCCTGTATTTCACCTTGACCTCACCATCTTTGGGCACCTTGACATCAAAGCGTATCGTAAAGGCATCCTCTTTCGTGTAGGCATGGCTTCGGGTGATGATCTTCCAGTTGCCGAAAAGCGGTTCAACAATGCCGACGCTGACCGATTCATCCTTATGATTTCGAATGGTTATTTCCCATTCCGATTCATGTTGCTGAGACGTGATCCGCCGATAGTCCGTTTGAATCCGTTCGGCCACCACATCAAAGGCCCTACCGATTTTGAGTCTCACTTTCTCGTCCTTCGGCGTATGGGTAATCGTGTCTTCACCGACAAACTGAAGACTCCGATCATCGTCAGCCTTATAAAGGCGCATGGTACCGGCCGGAAGGGGCATCCCCACGTGGTTGGCGACGGCTCCGAGTTTTTTCTCGCCCCAGGTGGCGCCGGGGGCGTGGGCGGCGTCTTCGATGACGGCCAGGCCGCGGCGGCGGGCGAC
>JAZFSW010000378.1:0-9779 GCA_036446375.1 Desulfobacterales bacterium
GCCTGCGAGGATCGCCGCAGAAGTCAGCAGAGCCAAGGCGAGGGCGAACGGTGCGCTGAGGAGTCGCGGCTTGGGGCTCGCGGGTGCGGTTTCCATCCATAAATCCATATAAATAAATAGATTACGGGCAATCAGCCGCACAATCGCTGATGAGCGAGCATATGCGCGCCCGGTACAGTAGTCAATCGGCATGGGTAGCCCCGTGGTTTGACGCGGATTGACGGCCGGCGGGCGATGATCGTAGGGCTTTTCAGCTGGGTGCCGGCACATCGCATATACCGGAACAGCATCTCGTTGGCTCCGATGGAGATGATCGCCATGAGTATCGCTGAAAAATCAGGTGCCATTGGCGTCGGCTGAAGCAGATGACGAATGGAGACCGATATCAGGACAATAGCACCGACGGTGATAAACAGGCTGATGCCGCCGGCTGCGACAAACTCCACCTTGCCATATCCGTAGGGGTACCGGTAGGTGGACGGCTTCTTGCCGACCCGGTGGCTGAACACGATGGTGGCAGCTGTTACGATATTGGCTGCTGAATGAAGCCCGTCGGCAAAAAGTGCCCTGCTTCCGCTATAGAACCCCACGACAAACTTCAGTACGGTCAGGAGCGTATTGACTCCTATGGCGACAAACGCGGCACGTTCTCCACACTGTTCACACTTTTTATGACTCACTGTTCCGGTCTCGAACACCTTCAGAATTCCTCATCATAGAGATCAAAATCGTCGGCCTGCTTCTCTGCATCTCGTTTGTGAGCCATGCGCATCGTATAGGCCTGATACCGCCGTCTCAGGGTTTCTTCTCTCGTTATCCCGATAAAGTGGCGGATCAGATACCCGGCAACCCCGGACAGGGCGATAACAAATATCAGCCGGATATTAATCGCCTTCCCCATAAACAGATAGACGGGTACATGGTCAAAATTCTGCATTCCAAACAACAGGCCGATTGCCGTCAGGATGATGGTTGTGATTGTCTTGAACATCAGCGTCTCTCTCTTTTTTTCGTTGACTCAGTTAACAGCACAAACCGAACGATCCGGCATGCCTGTCTCAACTTGCCACCAGCTATGGTTGATTCGGCTGGTAAACCAGGCCTCCGCCGTTTCCCCCGGGCGTGTAAGGTCTCCATTGGCCGTCGGTGCCCTGGGCTGCGGGTTGAGGCGCCTGGTACACCTGACCCACAGCTTGCCCGGATCGTGCAGGAAGCGATTGCCAGCCAAGTTGGTTAAGCGCCGCCGGATGGTACATCAACGGCTTGGGTCCCATTCCGGGTTTCCATTCCTGGGTCGTAAACATTCCTCTGTCTGTTTGATTGAAACCTGCCGGATGGTACACCAACGGCTTAGGCCCCATCCCCGGTTTCCATTCCAGGGTCGTAATCCCCTGGTTAAAGGCGGCTGCCACAAATTCATGGGCGCTTTTCGGCTTTCCTCTGTTCTGGGATAAGACGATGATAAGGACGAGGAATACACAGAAAAACACAATCCCGATCAGGGTCCAAATGGATCGCTCACCCAGAATATCTTTGGTTGCTTCTACCATGGAAATTTCCCTACCATTTCGATATCGACCATGCCCCTAGACCCCGTTGGATCGGAGGAAACCGAGAATATTGTTTATCGGGATGGCAAAGCCGATGCCCGAATAACTGTTGTTTGGCGAGTAGCTTGCCATGTTGATACCGATGAGTTCTCCCCGGATATTGATCAGGGGACCGCCGTCGTTTCCCTCATTGATTGTAGCATCGGTTTGAATCATATCCGGGTACCTTGTGCCTTCTACATACAATTCACGCCGGTTGCTGCTCACGATTCCCATGGTCACGGTGCGTGAAAAGCCAAAGGGGCTGCCTACGGCAAGAACGATATCGCCCACTTCGGCAAGATCCGAATTGCCGATGATGACCGTGGGGAAGGGCGCCGGACCCCGGATTTTCAAAAGGGCCAGATCCGTAGCGTGATCAACAGCGGTGACGTCGGCTTCGTAGGATCGCTTTCCACCGGAATAAAGGGTCACATGAACCCGTTTCTCCCGACCCACCGTTTGAGCGGTGGTCAATACATACCCCCGTCGATCGATAATCACACCGGAACCGACAGGCCCTTTTGGGTCCGGATGGGGATTGAGCCGGGTCACCCCACCGGTGGCGGCTACCCGGGGTGTTATTTGAGCCGATACGGAAACCACGGCGGGTCTTGCCATGGATACCACCCGGCTGATTCCCTCCTGGACGAGCAGGGCCGTTCGTGGCGATCCCCGATTGATCATTGTCGGATCCGATACCGGGGGAGATACCCGTTCCGGTATCAGACCGGTAAAGCTCTCCTGCAGGCGGAAGGGAACAGGTGTCTGGCTGACAACACCGGTACTGCTCCATATGGCCCCGATAAACAAGACAAAAAGGATGACCACCGGCCAGTACTTTCCAATTTTAAATATCGTGTCTCGTTCCATTCTAGCTCACTGGTCTAACGTGCTGGGAATAGCCACAAAGGCACAAAGAAGAACTGTTTGTTCCATCTTGCCTTTGGGCCTTCGTGTCTTTGTGGCGAAATCATTTCTTCGAATAAATTCCCTCAGAGCCGTGCGTCGGCTAGATGGCGATGACCAGCATCCACAAACCGACCGTGCTCAATACGAATGCGAAAATAAACCGGAGAAGGTTGCTTTCTGTCTTTATCGACAGCCTGGCCCCGATCTGGGCCCCGATAACCGTGAGAACCGAAAGGGCGATTGCGAGTCGGGGCTCAAAATGTCCCGCGACACTGTGGCCGAGAAATCCTGAAATACCGGTAAATGTCACCATCAGAGATGACGTGGCAACGGCGATCTTCATGGGTATGTTAAACAACAGAACCATCATGGGGATCTTCAGCCAGCCACCGGCAAGCCCCATCAGACCACCGAGAAACCCCACGACAAAGGTCAGGGGCACCACCAGCGCCATGTCGATTCCGTAGGCATGTCCCCTGAATTCGTGGTGCCATTCAAACGGACTGAATTTCAGAGAAGGACCACCGAGGGTCGCCATCCGGGTCTGATCCTGCATCATCGCGTAACTGGCAAGAAAGAGCATGCCGGCAAACAGGACGACCAGCAGGCCGACATTGAAATGCTCCGAGAGCATCCCTCCGGTAAATGCGCCGATCATTGTTGGCAGTTCCAATACCATTGCAAGCTTCAGATCCACCAGTTCTGACTTGAAAAAGATATACAATGCCGACACCTGCGCGGCAGACAACATGACGAGACTGGTGGTTGCCGCCGTATGGAAATCGATGCCGCAGGAGAGTAGAATCGGCACATAGAGAAATCCCCCGCCAACACCCATCATGGAAAAAACAATAGAGACAATCAGTGTGATCATCGTCAATTTGAGAATAATCGTCGTAATGGAGCCCGGAGAGCGGCCGGCCATTTCCGGCTGTGCCGCCAGCATTACATTGTGGGCAACGGTAACCGGTCCCCTGGCGATAGGATCGTTGACCATCGTATGGCATCGATTGCACCCGCTGATCATGGGATGGGGCACAGTTGCTTTGAGACTGCTTACCCGCTTTGCGGCAATGGTGTGGCAACCGGTGCAATCGGCAAATGTCTTATGGATGGCATCTACCGGCATTGGCTTTCCCAGATCGACGGCAGTTTTATTCCCTGTTCTTGCCACCGGCCGGGTGAGAGCGACCCGGGTGGCCCCGGTAACACGGCTAAAAAAGTGTTTTGCCCTGTTGATCGGGATGGCAAAACCGATGCCCCGATACGTGCCGTCCGGGGCGTAGATTGCTGTTCCCACCCCCACGACCCGGCCATAAATATCGATGAGGGGTCCGCCGCTGTTTCCCTGGTTGATGACCGCATCGGTCTGGATCATGTCCTTATAGACCGTGCCCCCGATGGTCAGGTCCCGATGCAGATCACTTACGATTCCCAGGGAGGCCGAATGCTCAAATCCGAAGGGGCTGCCGACACTGATTACCCAATCCCCGGTCTTGATCCGGTCCGAATCCGCCAGACCGGCTACCGGAAAGGGCCCCCGGCCTTCAATTCGGATGACAGCAAGATCAAGGGATGCCTCTGCATGAACCAGACGGGCCGTGTATTCATTGGGGGGTGCCCCCCAGAGGTGTACCGTTATCTTCTTGGCATCTTCAACCACATGAAAGTTGGTAAGGATAAACCCCCGCTTATCGATGATGAAGCCCGCCCCGACGCTTTCATACCAGGTGATACCGGTCGCCTGTGCATCGGCAAACGGTTTTTTCTTCTGCGCCGTTATGCTGACAACCGACGGTCGCACCGTTGCCACCGATTGGCTCAACTCTTCCTGAAACTGTGCCAGGGTCGGATCGGCCACTGCGCCAAAGGAGGCAGTGGGGGCCAGGAAGAAGAGCATCACCAGGGCGAGCGGTATGTGTTTTGGCGTCAGCATCAAGCGTCAGAACCTTTTCCAAAAGGGTTCAAGGATTCAAGGGGTCAGGGGTTCGAGTGTTTCTTTTCGAGCGACTTTATTAATGCTTTTGACATTCTCTCCACTTCAGTTATGTTCCCTTTGACTGTATCCAGTGCTGTCTTTTCGATTAAGCCGAGATCTCCGGCCAGCAATATCTGAGTTTCCAGTTCGCAGATCGAACCGTATGAAATGTAAAGCATCCTGATGTAATCCGCGGTTGTCTTTCTTCCATATCCCTCTGCTATGTTCGAAGGAACAGACACTGCAGATCTTCTTATCTGTGACGTTAAGCCGTATCGTTCTTCCTTTGGAAATCCTCTTGTAATTCTGTAAATCTCCAAGCACAGTGCATAAGCCTTCTGCCAGACCTTCAAATCTTTATAGTTCGTCAGCATCTCACTTGACCCCTCGAACCCTTGACCCCTTGGACCCTTCTTCTTGCTACCCCCCCTGTGCCTGCACCATCCGGATGGCATCTATTACCGTGGTGGTTGCTGCCCCCTGGTAGATATTTACGCCCTGGGCTGTCAGGGCATTGGCTGTGGCCGGTGAAATGCTGCTGCAGACAAGGCTGGTTACCTGCTGCTGGCGAATCACATCCGGCAGGTTGCCGAGGCTTTCGGGTCCCAGGGATGCATAGGTGTTCCGGCTGGGATCCACCAGAATAAGATAAGGAAGCGTGCCGGTGTCTCCGGCCACAAATGCATTCAAATGAGGGCCGGATGAAAAGATGCCCAGCCGGCCGCCAAGGGGCTGGGCCATGGCCACCTGCATTATCTGTTGCTTCGGCCGGGTGTTCACATTGGTTCCCTGTTGGGTGAATCCCGGTGGCGGCACACTGATGAAAAAGTGCCGGTTCCCCCGGATGACATCCACAACGGCACTGGATTGCTTCCGGGTGGCCGTCTCAAACTGTTTCATGTCCGGTGTCGGGGCGCCGTTGACCCCGACGATCACATCTCCGGTCTGGAACCCGACGGTGGTGGCCGGCGGGCTCTCCACATCGTTTACCAGTATTCCCCGGGTACCGGCCGGTAGGCCGAAAGCGGCGGCATCGTCTGCGGACAACTCTGTAACATCCATCCCGATCCATGAGCCCTCGATGGCAATATCGGCAGGCCCGATAAAGGGAAGCCTCGTTGCTCCAGCCGGTGTATGCTGAACAAGGCTTACGTTCAGGGATTGCTCCATGCCGCCCCTGAGAATGGTCAGCGGCACGATTTCATTGGGCTTGCTTTTCAGAATCATATCCTGCAGATGGGTTACATCCTTAACGGGCCTTGCGTTGAATTGTTTGATGACATCACCGGGGTTCAAACCGGCGGCCTTGGCCGGTGAATTCGGGGCCACATTGCTTATGATTACCCCTCTGTTGTCCGGCAGGTTGAATCGAATCTTCATGACCATATCCACATCCTGGATATCGGCACCCATCCAGACCGGTTCCTTAATGACGCCGGGGCTGATACCCATCGGTGCATTCTCAAGCTTCACATGAAACGACTTCTTACGGCCATTTCTGTTTACCACCAGCTTTACGACTTTCCCGGCCTTTTTCCCCGCTAGGATCAGCCCCACCTGTTGGGGACTGCTGACATTCTTATGATCACATCTGAGCAGGACATCGCCCTTCCGGATTCCTACTTTCTGAGCAGGCGATGTGTCCACCACGGCAGTTACGTATGCTCCGGTATCGGGGGGGAGCTTCAGCTCATTGGCCACCGCCGGATCAACCGCACCCAGGGCGATACCCATATAGGGCTGAGCTTGTTTGCCGGCGATCAGCCGGATCTCTCCCTGGCCGATACCCATCGGGATTCTGGAGCCGGGAGCATTAATCAGCTTGATCTGGCTCTGACCGATACCGGTGGGAAATTGGCCGTGGTGAACCAGTTGACCCATCTGCCCGCCTGTGGCAGACGGTGGGGGAACCTGCATCTGAGCGGTGAGGTTCAAATCCGGTTTCTCGGGTGGCTCCGGGCCGAGGGTTTTCATCTCCCCCACCCAGCCATACATAACGGTAAGCACAATGACAAAGGCCAGTACCGTAACCGGGCCAAACCACAGCAACCCTTTATTCATATCCATCTGTAAGTTCATAGAACCGGGATCCTTTCAATAAATCATCTGCACAGCAGCCGGGTTATTGCCCGCCAGAGGCCGGATGGCTTGACGCGGTGGTGATAACGCTTGGCGCTGTTGAACCCGTTGATTCGGCCGAGCATTGAAGCCGCCTACGGCCTGACTGGCCAGATAATCTGACAGTGCGCCATCTGCCGAGCCGTTTGCGCCGGAGAAAACATTGACACGCAGGGTTCGCAGGGAATGAATCGCATCCGGGTCGTAGCTTCCGGCGATGACGTTGCAGACCCCCAGGTCAACGAGATACTGGCTGGTCTGTATCCCCCGACCGGTGGCATCGTTTGCATTGGGATTTGCCAATACCCGGTACTGGTTCGCTTTCGGATCGTAAATGATAAAGTAGGCGCTGGACCCGAACCCGTTTGAAACGGAATAGCCCAGGCCCGGACCCGATGTTGCGATGGCTACCTTTCCGTAGTTGAGATTCGGTCCCGCAGCGCCCCGTGCCCGCGGGTAAAGGGGCTGGGTCGTGTGAAGGGGGACAAGCCTTCGGGTCTGTCTACCTGGTAGTGTCTGGATCAGTCCGCCCATGGTTGCCGCAGGATTAAGGTTCCCTGAAAAGGCATCGGGGATTTTCACCATCAGATTCCGGCCTCTTTTGCCCCGGGAGATATTAAACTTCATGCGGCTTCCCGGTTGGATCCGGTTGATTGCCGCCTCCAGTACCTGTGTCGAATCGACCCGTGCACGGTCCACCCGAAGAATCTCGTCACCTGCCCGCAAGCCGGCCTTCTCGGCAATGGATCCGGGGTCCACCGATAGAATCAGAACGCCATCTTCCGAGGACAGTCCGAATTTCTGCATCATCGCCCCGGTAACCGATTGGCCCTTTACTCCCAGCGATGCTGTGGTCAGCTGGTTGAGGGCTACTTTCCTGGTGGCTGCCGCAGCGTTTTTCGGCTGGAAGCCATCGGTGACCTTGTGACAAAGAAGGCAGTTGCCCCAGTATTTGTGAAGCATCTTGTCTTTGACCGATACGGGGGCTGCCGCCATAACCTTTGAGATCGGTTTTCCTGCATCTATGGTCACATGACATTTGTTGCAGTTGCCCCAATAGGCGTGGACCATCTTATCTTTGACATTGATAGGGATCGCAACCGGCATTGGCGAAACCGCCGCAGCTGCAAGGGAAAGATCCATGTTGGCAGCCTGTCGCTGGTTGGCATGCCACACCGTCCAGCCCAGGACGACGATAATGAGAATCGTCAGGCCCGCAATGGCCGGTTTGAACTCCTTCATACAAAATTCGGACTCAAGGGTTTCGTTCATCTTATACCTCATCGGAGACGGGAAACAGCATCACCTTAATTGCTGTCTTGCGCTCCGTGGCTTTCCTGATGGCCTTTTTCACCTTCCGCCTAATGGTTTCGCCCTGGGCAACGCTGATATCTTCCGGAACCCGAAGCCCCACCTCCACCTCCAGCTCCTGGCCCAACTCTCTAGCCGTGAGCGTTTTGATGCCGTTGATGAAGTCGATACCGGCAAGCGCCTTTCGAAACCTGCCCAGATTTTCATCCGGGGACCGGTCCAGAAGCCCGGTTATCGATTCCTTGATCATTAAGATACATATTCTGACGATGATGACACCCACAGCGATAGCGGCCAGGGGATCCATAAAGTGAAATCCCATCTTTGCACCGAGAATACCGATGAGCACCGCGATGGAGGATAGGACATCCGACCGGCTTTCCCATGCCTTGGCTGTCATGGAGGGACTATTGATCTGGGATCCCGCGCAGAGGCTCTGGCGAAACATCAGTTCGTTGATGGCAATTGAAAATATGGCACCCCAAGCGGCATAGAAGCTGGGGGTAATGGCATGGCGCTCCACAATGGCTTCCAACCCGTCGACAAGAATATACATACCGATAACAAATAAAAACAGATAGATGGTAATGGCTACCACATATTCTGCCTTTCCGAAGCCGTAGGGGTACCGTTCGTTCTTCTCACGGCCGGAAATATTGAGACCGATAATCATCGTGATCGTTGCTATCAGATCCGCGCAGGAATGGATGGCATCTGCAATCAGCCCCTTGCTCCCTCCCACAACCCCCATGTAACCCTTAAGCAGGATCATGAAGATATTGCCGAACACATTTACAATCCCAACAGAGTCGGCACATTTTTTACAAGCCGTGTATTTCATCCTTGCCTGAAGCCTCTTTTTCGGCTTCGATCTCCTTTTCCAGTAATGAGACGTTCATCCACAACCGGGAGGAAAAAACCAGCACGCCCACGAGAATAGTGATTCCGGTTATTTTGAGTATGAAAAACATTTCGTATCTCTTCGTTTCGATTCTTACGACGTTGTGGTAACCGCTACTATCTCCTATCTCCTATCTCGTGCCTGCCCATGCGGCTATTAAAAAAGGTAGTGTCCTTTGAGCATGGCAAACAGCATCACGAAAAAAAGAATCTGCTGCGTATGGAGCAGGTAGATGCCCTTCTTCACTTTGCCGGGCTGGTACTTAATCCACATGGCGAATCCACCCACCGTCAACCACCCCATGATGACAAGGGCCAGTATCAGCCAGTTGTTTGCCCAGTTGGCTACATAGGCATGTATGCAGGCTGCGCCAAAGGCCGTGGTATTGAGCCAGATATGATATACGAGCAGTCTGTCAAAATAGGGCTGCACATCCTTGAATGTGTATCTGAGCCGTATTCGCTTGGCGGGAAAGTAGATATTTGCCGCAAGAAAAAGGATCAGACTCAGATTGCCGGTTCCCGTTGCCAGGTTGTAATCTGACGTATAGGCATATAAGACGGTGACCAACAGGAATACACCAATGAAGACAACCCGGCTTTTCCGGGTGCCGTGGCCGAACAGTCGCAGGTCATAAAAGCTCGACGTCATTGGGTGCATCCACCTGTTGATTCCATCATACGAAACCATGTTCCTTGCGTATTGCCATCATCCTGTGACGCTGCCCCATAGAATGAAGTGTGAAATGATCTTAAGTGATCTAAAGTGACTAAAGTTGTGGTGTCGCTTTGCTCGAGTGATTTAGGGATATGATTGGCAGAATGCATTAACTTTAGCTCACTTCCAACTTTGATGGCGTCGTAGAAAGTCTCCATCTACGGCGTTATAGCGTTTGGCCAGACGTTCGACATACGATATGTATGCCTTCACGCCTGGCCAACCACTATGCCTTGTATATGAAGATTTCTAC
>JAZFSW010000379.1:0-11113 GCA_036446375.1 Desulfobacterales bacterium
CCAGGCCATCCACACCTTCACATCTCTTTTTTCGCCGAGAAGTGCCGTTGTGGATCCACCCCGTGACGCATCGGTCAGGAAGTAATTCAGCCCGGCGAGGATCGGCGGCTTGACGGTCGTTATCTTTTCGCTGTTGAAAAATGCAAACTGGGCGGCCATGTAATCACCCAGAGATCCGGGGATAAACGGTGCATTGGCCCATGGCTGCCGCCGTACCCCGGTGGCACCAATTTCCGTGGCGGTGGCCGCCGACACGATGCAGGCACCGATAACCACCCCCTGGTCCGGATTCTTGGCGACAAACACCGGCGGCATGGTATCGCTGTCCCGGCCGCTGTAGGTAATAATTCGCGTATCGACACCGGCAGGATCTTCATTCCGGTCCGAGTAATTTGCCAGAGCGCTGTTGGACAGGGTACAACGGGAATTGGGATGAGACATGGGAATCGGTTTGCCCTTCTCATCCTGGGCTCCCTGCTCCCAGGGGCCCTGGAAATTGACCCCTTTGACCGGTTGAGGATCTTCACCGTTTCCCACCCACTGGGGCACCTGGTCTTCGTCAATCAGCACATTGGACCAGATCACTTCCGTACCCGGATTCCGAAGTCGTGACATCAGCTGGGGATCGCCCTGCCCGTTGACATCTTCCACGATACCGAATATGCCCACCTCCGGATTGATGGCACGAATCGTGTGATCGTCTGCGATCCACATCTGGGCGAGGTCGTCACCAAGGAAATGATCACCGGCCATAGCAGAGGTCGTCTTCCCACAGCCGCTCGGGGCGGCACCGGCGATCCAGGTAATACGCCCCCCGGGCCCTTCGATCCCCGTGACAAACATATGCTCTGCGAGCTGCTGACCTTTCAATTCATACACGGATCGATCCACGGAGAATCGATGGTTTCCTTTCTTCATCAGCAGTGTATTGCCCGCATAGGTACAGAAGCAGCTGAATGTCGTCAGGTGGCTGCGATCCATGTAGATCCTGGCATTGGGCAGATCCTCCGGCCGGTTGGCCCCCTCACTGTGGATATTGGTGTAAAAGTGGCCGCGGGCCTCTACCTCCTGGTCGATATGGGTGTAAACATTTCGATAGAGGATGTCAGCGCTGTGGAAAACATAGGTTGAACTCGATATTTCAACCGCTGGATTTGAAGCCGGTGCCCCCACCGGACCACGGCTGTAAAAACCGACCATCATGACCATGCCCTTCATAATGCCGGTCATCTTTGCCCGGATATCACTGAGCGCTTCGGCCCGTTCTTTCTTAAGGGCAAGAGAGCTGACCTCTTCGCCCTCATTATAGATATAGAACGTACGGTCGACAATACGCCCCTGTTCATCTTTCAGATCAAAATGGATCGTGTGACCGTCCATAGGAAGGGAAGATTCTTCACCCTTTTCAATGGACAGGTTTCTGATAAACTGTCTGTCAACTTCCGATCCGGTATCGACAAAGATGGACGCCGGTTCACAAATAGAAACAGCATTTGCTATTTTATTAATGATATCAGGATTTTGTATTTTCCTCAGTTTGTCTATATTCGTCCCATCCATTCTTTCTTCAAGCAACTGCCAGGCAGCCTCTCGAGTCGTGATGCCGCCCAGTTCGGTAACGATGTCAATGCAGTCTTTTATCGGTTTCATGTCTGGCTCTCTTCTATGGTTATTTTGTTTGAATGTTTTCTATAATAATGAATGGTCGATGGCCACCAACGCTCCCCGATGCCACGCTGACCCATCGCGGGAACTGCGGCCGCCGTTCAGATCACATCTCAACGACCCTTGTGGTTCAGGTCATGGGGTGTTGAAATGCAGGATGATTTCCTCCAGGCCTCTTTTGGGTACATGGTGAACATCGTCCTCATCCCGCCAGTATTTGATGCTGCCACCTGCGTCCATGGTTTCAATCTCAACGGTCTCTTTGGGTTTTCCGATGGCGATAACAAGAGGAATGCTATAGCGGGGCGGGATATCCAGCAATCCGGAAAGTTTGTCCCTCTGGACCGCGCCAAGCATACAGCCACCAAGGCCTTTCTCCCGGGCACCGAGAAGTATGCTTTGCCCGGCAATACCCGGATCGAATCCAAGGTTTTTGCTGATCTCGGTATCCCCGAGCATGACAATGTAGGCCGACGGCCGTTCCCCTTCTACCGGACCTGCCCAATCGTTGAGATAGCCCGCCCAGGCAAGACACGAAAAGATGTCAGCATTCGTTTTTTCTTCGCATGAGAGGATATACACCAACGGCTGCAAATTTGCACCGGATGCAGACAATCGGGCCAGATTGACCAACCCCACCAATTCTTCCTCATCTACAGACTTGTTCTGATAGAAGCGCCTGCAGCTCCTGTTTTTTCTGATTAAATCAGATAACATCATGTTCTCCTTCACATCTAATGATTAGTGCCCCTTTGGCCTTTCCGACACCTCCTGCGTATGGACCACCTGTTGCTCAATCCACCGTAATGCCTTGTCAAACTCATTTCCCAGCACCCCGATCGCTTTTCCCCTGTGGCTTACCCGTTGCTTTTCTTCCCGGTTCAGCGCAGCAAACGTCTTTCCCAGGGGGGGATAGTAAAATATGGGGTCATACCCGAAGCCGTTATCACCCGAGGGTTCTTCGGCTATTGCTCCTTCGCATCGTCCTCTATAGGTCAGCACGGCCCCCGAAGGTGCCCCGATGGCGATTACACATTCAAAGGCCGCCTTCCGGTTGGTTTCCCCCTGCATGTCATCCAGGATCTTCCGGCACCGCTCGACATCGGTTGCATCTTTGCCGGCAAAACGGGCTGAATACACACCCGGTGCACCATCGAGCGCGTCTACGACAAGACCGGAGTCATCGGCCAGGGTGGCCAGACCGAGGATATGAGCGGTAACACATGCTTTTTTCACCGCGTTATCGTTAAAATTGTCCTGATCTTCAGCGATGGGGGATATCCGGTCAAAGTCATCGAGGGTTTTCACCAGGACGGGAAAACCCGTTAACATCGCCTTAAGTTCGATAACCTTGCCGTGATTTCGAGTGGCGAGGACAAGGGTTGTAATTTTCCCCATAAAAATATATGCTTAGACAACTATGGCAATAGGAATAGCTGCCGGATTGTGCCTGTTCAATAAGGCTTAACGCGTGACGATACGGTATGGTTATAATTGAAGGACCGTTTTTTGTAAAGTGTTTTCAGACTCATGAATCGAAAAGCCTTTACACCCGAAGGTCTACCAGCCATAGCGCAACGGTAACCCTAACAGCGACCCATTTACATGAATACCATCAAGAAGCAGTTTTTGTTGACGCTCGTTCTGTTCCTGATCTATTTTGTGGTCTCAACGACCGTATACTATCTCTACGGGGACCCCGGTACCGGGCTGGGCGATGCGATCTACATGACCGGCATTTCCTTTACCACCGTTGGGTACAGCGATTCCGGCTTCGCTTCCAGCAACCAACAAAAAATCATATTCACGCCCCTGGTTATCTGGGGATTTCTCATTCAGATCGTTTTTGTCGCTTCGGCTGTCAATGCATTCGTCGCATTGAAGATCCACATCGTGTTAGAGGAGTTACTGATGAAATTTCTTACGAAGTTCAAGAAGGCCCATATCGTTATTTTTGGCATTGGAAAGATAGCGCCTCATGTCATCACTGAATTGACCAGCGTCAAAGCTTCCTTTGTGGTTGTGGATAACCACCCGGCTAAGATAGAAACCCTCCATGAACAATACAGCAAGATCAATGCACTTCGAATGCCGGGGAAGACACCCTCCGAAAAAATCCTTAAAGATGTGAATATTACCAATGCCAGTGTAGCGATTTTTGACCTGGGATCCGACGAACTGAACCATATCGCCGGCGATCTGGTGCGAAGAGAAAATCAGGAGATCAAAACCATATCGGTCAATGATCAGCTGGATTTTCTGTCTATCATGGATGGGGAGGGCAAGACAGCAATTAACCCGCATGTGCTTTGCGCCATGAAAATCGCCAGCATGGCCTTCAGACCCTCTGTCGCCACCTTTCTGGATAAAATGCTATACATACAAGATGGTATCTACAGAATAGAGCAGGTAACGATTCAAAAGGATTCAAAGATTCTTGGCAAAACCTTGAAAGAAATCTTTGTGGCCTCGCGTCTGGAGATTCTTGTCATCGGCATCGAAGATCGTGAAGTGTTTGACATCATACCCAGAGGAAGGCAAACCGTTGTAGAGGGAATGACCATCTTTTTGCAGGGCGAATTGACGCAGATTGAGGCCTTTCGTCAATTGGCAGAAGGAGAAACATCCCTCGATGACTTTCTTCCCCCCCCCGCGCAAAGGTCCTGACCCCTTCACCCCCTCGTTTTCCCCTGGTGTTGACAGCGGTTTGCCCCCCCAAGTCCCCATGTTGATATGCCCCGTATAATCTGATATGTTGACCCTCGGCTAATGTTTTCTCAAACCCCTTTTCCGCATGGCCGGCTCAAGATCCGAATAGGAAACCGTGAACATGACACTCGATCGGAACACATGTGTGCCCGGCAAGCTAAGGTCTCTCGGTATCTGTTTAGGCGCGTCGACCATCTCAGTGGTTCAGGTGGAAAAGGACGTGACCCCGGAAAATGAACCGGGCTCGCAAGATCCGCCAATGCCTCAGATTCTCGCCTATTCGTTGCACACCCATGAGGGGAATCCCAAAGACACCTTGATGGCTGCGGTGGCGACCCTCGACCTGAATGCATTTGACAGGGTGGTTGCCACCGGTAGGCGCTTCCGGAAATTTCTTGAACTAACATCGATCCCCGAACCTGAAGCCGTGGAATATGCCTACCGATTTTCACGCCCCCCCGGGATTTCATGCCCCGCTGTGGTTTCGGCAGGCGGTGAGACATTCATGGCCTATGTGCTGAACCGGTCCGGAGAAGTAGCCAGGGTCCTGACCGGAAACAAGTGCGCTTCGGGAACCGGCGAGTTCTTGCTCCAGCAGCTGCGCAGGATGAACGTGTCCATGGAAGAAGCTGCCCAGTGGGCTGCCGAAGAAACGCCGCATCCTGTTTCCGGCCGGTGCTCGGTTTTCTGCAAATCGGACTGCACCCATGCGACCAACAAGGGGATTCCGAAATCAAGAGTGGCCGCCGGGCTCTGCCAGATGATGGCAAACAAGATTCTGGAACTGCTGAAGAAAGTTGAGCGAAAGAACATCATGATTACCGGCGGAACCGCACAAAATCGCATGATGATCGAATATCTTGGCCGGGAGATACCCGGATTGATCGTACCGGAAACCGCCGCCTATTTTGAGGCGTTAGGAGCGGCCCTCTGGGCGCTGGAGCATGAAACTGCGCCTCCGCCGCAGCCTTCGGCCTTGTTTAGAACAGAAGCATCCCAGTTTCAAGCGTTGGCCCCGCTTGACACCGCCGAAGATCTGGTGACGTTTACATCCGTTGAAACCGGAATGATCCGTCCCGGAGACGAATGCATCCTCGGTCTTGATGTGGGCTCAACAACAACCAAAGCGGTGCTGTTGCGCTGCGCCGATGAGGCGATTGTCGCTTCTGTTTACCTACGTACGGATGGTGATCCGGTTGGCGCTTCGAGAAACTGCTACCGGTCTGTTGGCCAACAGATTGCAGATCAACTCGACCCAAAAGATATGAAGGTTGTCGGCCTCGGGGTCTGTGGATCCGGTCGCCAAATCGCCGGTCTTCATGCCCTGACCGATAATGTGATTAATGAGATTATCGCGCACGCAACCGCTGCCGTTCATTTTGATCCCCATGTCGACACGATTTTTGAGATCGGGGGACAGGACGCCAAGTACACCTATATCACCAATGGGGTGCCCTCTGACTATGCGATGAACGAAGCCTGTTCGGCAGGAACCGGTTCCTTTCTCGAAGAATCGGCCTATGAGTCCCTTGGCGTTCAAATGGAGGACATCGCAGACATTGCCATGCAGGGGAAAACGCCCCCCAACTTCAACGACCAGTGTGCTGCCTTTATCTCCTCGGATATAAAAAATGCCATCCACGAGGGGGTGGGCCATAATGATATTGTGGCCGGTCTGGTTTACTCGATATGTATGAACTACACCAACCGTGTAAAGGGCAATCGACCGGTGGGGGAAAAGATCTACATGCAAGGCGGCGTCTGCTACAACCGGGCGGTCCCCCTTGCAATGGCAGCCCTGGTGGGAAAACCGATCATCGTACCCCCCGAGCCCGGTCTGATGGGCGCCTACGGGGTAGCTCTGGAAGTCAAGAATAGAATCAATGTGGGGTTGAAGGAGAAACAGCACTTCGATCTTGGCATCCTTGCCAATCGGGAGGTGACCTATGGGGAATCGTTTCAATGCAAAGGGGGTGCGGAAAAATGTGACCGGCGCTGTGACATCGCCCGGATTACACTCGAAGGCAACACCTACGCGTTTGGCGGCGCCTGCAACCGATACTACAATATCCGCTCGAAGATTCGCGTTGATGCGGAGCGCTTCGATCTGGTGAAAACGCGCCAGAGATTGATTTTTGAGACCTACGGGGTCCCCCCATCTGAAACCGGAAAAAGCGGTCCGCGCGGTCGTATCGGTATCAATAGAAGCTTTCTAACCAATACGTACTATCCGCTATATTCCACCTTTTTTTCAATACTGGGCCTCGAACCGGTCCTACCTGATAGTCCATCACAAGAGGGCATCGACAGAAGAAATGCGGCCTTCTGCTATCCCGGTGAACTATCCCATGGCTTCTTTTTCACACTGCTTGAGATGGAGAACCCGCCGGAATTTATTTTCCTTCCTCATTTCAAGGCGGTAGCTGTTCCCGATGACCATCCAAGGTCTGTTGTTTGCCCCCTGCTCCAGGGAGAGCCCTTCTATCTCAGGGCGGCATTTCAGGAGGAAATCAGCGCGCTAGAGAAGAAAGGGACAACGATCCTCACCCCCCTTATCGATCTTACCGGGGGACTGTCCGGGGCCAGGGAGGCATTGATCGCGGTGGCAAGGCAGATGGGCATCAACCGGAAGGAAGCCAAAGCTGCATTTCAGGCGGCGGCAAAACGGCAGGAGGCATGCCAGGCGGAGATGACATCCATAGGAAAGGAAGCGCTTTGCGAGCTTGAAGCCGATCCGGAGAAAATGGCGGTGGTACTGTTTTCCCGATCCTATAGTGGATTTGTCGAAGAAGCCCACATGGGCATACCCCATAAGCTTGCCACCAGAGGGGTGCTGGTCATACCCTATGATTTTCTTCCCATCGATGATGCACCGGTCAGACCGCATATGTATTGGGGGATGGGCCGGCTGATGCTCAAAGCGGCGGCAAGGGTCAAAGACCACCCGCAGCTGTTTGGCACCTATATCACCAATTTTTCCTGTGGTCCGGACTCGTTTCTCCTCGGCTACTTCAGGCAGCTGATGGATCGAAAACCGTCCCTGACCCTTGAACTGGACAGCCATTCGGCAGATGCAGGTCTGGAAACCCGGATCGAGGCCTTTCTCGACATCGTCGTCGCCTACCGTCACCTGCTGGAAAACCGGCAGATCGCCCGGACAACATCGACCTTTATACCGGCACGGATGAAACAGGGAAACGGGGTCCCTTCGGTGGTCTCCTCTTCAGGCGAGATCGTTCCCCTTACCGATAAACGGGTAAAACTGCTGATCCCTTCCATGGGAAAAACATCTTCCGAGTCATTGGGGGCAGTCTTTCGCGGGCTGGGCTATCAGACCTATGTGCATCCCCCCTCAGATGAAAAGGTATTGAAACTGGGGCGCGCCAATACGTCCTGTAAAGAATGCCTGCCGTTGTTGCTCACCACCGGAACACTGCTGAACTATATCCAGAATGAAAAGAAAGCTGATGAGATCGTGGTATATCTATTTGCCACAGGCTCCGGCCCCTGCCGGTTCGGCCAGTATGCAAGCTTCATGGAAGATCTGGTCAAGCGATTGGCGCTGTCGGATGTGGCGCTGATGAGAATCTCATCGGATAATTCCTATGCCGGTCTGGGAAGAGATGCCAACATAAGAGGGCTCTGGGCCATTGTGATATCCGACGTTATGGAAGACATCCGATCGATGATTCTAGCCAACGCCGCAAACCCGGTAGCCGGCGTGGCTGTATTTGACGAGCAGTGGGCCCGCATACAAAAAGCACTGGAGCAACCGGATTTTTCCCATATCGAACACCAGCTGTCTGAGAGCGCATCACTGCTTAGCCGGATCCCCATGAAACGACCCCCCGAATCCGTACCCAGGATACTCCTGGCCGGTGAGATATTTGTACGTAGAGACTCGATTTCCCGGCAGCACCTGACCGAACATCTCGCAGAAGGAGGGTTTGCCACAATCTGCGCACCGGTTACCGAATGGATGCGATACTGCGATTATAATCTGCTCAAGCAATTGGATGGGCAGGATATTTCCGTGATGGACAGACTGAAACTGAAGATTAAAATGAATGTCGTGGCACGATATGAAAAGAGGATAAAGGCGACGCTGTCTACATCCGGCCTGGTTCACGCAGAGCCGATCGACATCGCAGCCATCATTGACAACGCAGCACCGTTTATCTCACCTCACCTTGCCGGCGAAGCGGTACTGACCGTGGGAGGGGCCATTGCCGATGTGGCCTCCCATGTCTGCGGGGTTATTGCCATCGGTCCCTTTGGCTGCATGCCCAACCGCCTGTCCGAGGCTATTCTCAATGAAATGATGACCGCTGAAAGAAAGATGGCCACCGATCCGGACAATCAGCAGCTTCGCGCGGTCCTCTCCGGTATCGATGACCTTCCTTTCTTAGCCATCGAAAGCGATGGGTCACCGTTTCCTCAACTGATCCATGCGAAGATAGAAGCCCTTTGCCTGAGAGCAAACCGGTTGCATAATACGATGCAACAGGTCTATCATGCGAGTGCGCCGCTCGATTCGTCCGATGCGACACCCCAATTAGCCCTTAGCCACGAATAGCAGCTATGCTTCAAGAACTTTCCATAAAGAATTTCGCCATCATCGATGATCTCCATGTACGGTTTTCGGATGGGTTGACCATCCTGACCGGTGAAACGGGTACCGGAAAATCCATCATCGTCAATGCGGTTAATCTTCTTCTGGGGAGCCGGGCCACAACGAAGCACATCCGTACCGGATCGGATACCGCGGAGCTCGAAGCCTTATTCCAGATAACCCAAGGCAGTAAGATTGCCGCGGCGATGGAAACGCAGGGATATGATCCTGCCGAAGGACTCCTGATTCGGCGAATCATCTCCCGGAAAGACAAACACAGCATCACCATTAATGGACATGTGGCAACCGGTCAGGTTCTCAGCACCATCACCGAAAACCTGGCCAGTGTCTCCGGGCAGCATGCGCATCAGGGGCTGTTAAAAGAAGATCAACACCTGCTGGTCCTCGATCGGTATGGTGGTTTAATTCCGCTGCGAGACCGGGTTTACCGGACATACCATGACCTTGACCCCTTGATTCGGAACCTTAAGGCCCTCAGAGCATCCCAGGCTCGACAAGCCGAGCATACCGATCTGCTGGAATTTCAAAGAACCGAAATTCTGCAGGCGGGCCTGACCCCCGGTGAAGATGCCGCCCTGGAACAGGAACGAAAACGGCTTAGACACGGCGAGGCCCTTTACCAGACGATGCAAGACGCCCTGGGAATGCTGTACAGCAACCCGGGAGCCATTGTAGAATCCCTTGGGGAAGTGAAAAAGCACATCGACAGTGCGCAATCCATCGATCCCGCGCTGGCCGAAAAAGCAGAGATCATTGCCCAGGCAACGATCGACCTTGAGGATGTAACCGAAGGCCTGCGCACCTATATCGATACCATTGAAATCGACGAAAGCCGCCTCGAAGCCATCGAAACACGCCTTTTCGGCCTCCAGAAGCTCAAACGAAAATATGGACAATCGCTGGAAGATGTCCTGTCTCACCTCGACACGATTGATACCGATCTGGCTGAAATTGACACGGGTGCGAACAAAATAGCCGAAACCGAGGCGATGATTTCAAAACTGCATGACCGATTGGCCAAACAATCCCGGGAGCTCTCAGAAAAAAGACACAAAGCAGCTAGCACGCTTGCCGGGAAGGTGGTCCGGGAGCTCTCCTCACTGGGAATGGCACAGGCGGAATTTCAGATTCAGCTTGAGGAAACCCGGGCCAACGATCGCACGGATCCCCAACTGGTTGCTGAAAGCCTGGAGCTGACCGAATATGGTATCGACCGGGCAGCGTTTCTCATTGCACCCAATGTGGGGGAAGCGTTGAAACCCCTGGCACATATCATCTCCGGCGGCGAGCTTTCACGGGTGGTTCTGGCGCTGAAAGCCATACTCGCACAAACAGAATCGGTCGAAACGATCATCTTCGATGAGGTCGATGCCGGCATCGGTGGGCGAATCGCCGAGGTGGTCGGAAAGAAACTGTCCTCCTTATCCATACATTACCAGACCATCTGCATCACCCATCTACCCCAGATTGCCAAGTTCGGAAACCATCATATCCAGATATCCAAACATGTTTCCCGGGGCAGAACGGTGACCGTGATGAAACCCCTGGCTGAAAAAGAGCGGGTTGCCGAAATCGCCAGAATGCTCGGAGGGGAAACCATCACCCCGGCGACCCTGGAACATGCCCGCGAAATGCTGGATCGCACCGATTAACACCAAGACCGATGCACGATTAAGTCTCATCCTATAGAGTCAATTTCCCATACCTTTTTTGCGGCGTTACATCGACGCATCGACGTGGACGTAAACCATCACAATCGGAGGGAAAGATGATACTTTACAGCATTCCACCCCTGCTGACCCTTTTGTGCTTCCTCGGGCTTGCCGGCATAGCCCTTCTCCAGGGCCAAAAGACACGGGTCAACCACCTGTTTACCATTATCTGCCTGTTGGGATCCCTTCTCAACATTGACATCCTCGTTGCCTTCAATGTCACATCGGCCGATACGGCGCTGAGAATCAGCCGGCTCGACCATATCTTCGTGATCTACCTTTTCCCGGTTTATATTCATTTCTTCCATGAACACCTCCATATCGCGAGCCGAAAATGGCTGATACGATCGGCATACCTCTATGCATTCGTGCTGATGTGGTTCACCCAGAGCCC
>JAZFSW010000380.1:0-5547 GCA_036446375.1 Desulfobacterales bacterium
GTGACCTGATCCTTGGTTCGCAGGGATATGAGGGTGGAAACCAGCACTTCATAAGGCGTTGCGCCTCGGTTTGCCATATTGGAAACGATAGGGACATCCCAATGGGGGTAATGCTGTTTTAGAATGGAAATAAAGGAGTCGATATTGAAGGGGTTCAACAGCTATTTTTCTTCCTTGGGATGGCATTTGACGCAACCGGTGGGGCCAACCCGGGGGAGTTGTTTCTTGATCTTTGTCAAAGACAGTTCACGCTTCGCGTTTTCTCTTTTCCCCTTGATATGGCAGGTAATGCATTGCTCATGGTAAGCCTTTTTATAGTAGAGAATATCCACGTCCGGATCCGGCTTCTTTCGGCCGACAGGTTTGATGCGCTGCGGCTTGTCATGGCATTTTTCAGCTGAACAGGTCTGTAGCTTCTCATCGCCTTCCCATTTGTGATGACAGTCCTGACACAAGGTTTCCGGATTGAAGTGCTTTGAATGGGGAAATGTTACCAGGGATCGTTTCGGCTTCTCTTTCATATCCTTCGGTGGCTTGAGCAGAATATTGCCAACGGGGACTTTCAAGATTATCTTTTCAGGCGCGGGGGTCACGCCGGTCTTGCTCTTGGTAGCATCCTGTTTAGCGATCGCTGTAACAGGGGCAGTGGTTGTATTGTCCACACTTGAAAAGGCAACGGTGCTTGCACCGATGACAAAGAAGCTCAGGATCATCACTGTAATCCACTTTCTATTCATGCTCACGACCCTCCAGCAGAAAGAACACCCTCTCTATAAGGGATGATTCCATATATCAGACGATTGCGCCCTGCCCTTCAATGCAGCGACCGTACCGTGTTATCAGCACGGATCAATTTTTCAGGTCACTACCTACTTTTATGCTTTGGAAATGTCAAGAGAAGTTCGCTGAGGCTCACAGAATTTGAAGGCTATCACCCACGGTTCGAAACCAGTGGGTGAGAATACTGGCGAAAATGCACATCATGGAACCTGCCGTAATTCTGGTTGACAGGAGACGGCGATGATGAAAAAGTAAGCGCCGTGGTGGTGTCTGCCCTGCTATGGGGAGGTGACACATAACGGACCCCATAGGATGATTCCTGACCCGCATCGGGTTCGGTATTGACGTGCCCAGACGGGTTGATCTCAGATCGTATCATGTATCATTATTGGCAATGCGGAGGAAAACATGTCTATTCTCTTTGAACCGGTAACCTTTGGCAATCTGGAAATAAAGAACCGTTTCATGCGATCGGCAACCTATTATGCCTTAGCCGACGATGACGGCTTTATCGGAGATGAAAGTGTGGCCTTGATGGAGAACCTGGCATCAAGCGATGTGGGATTGATCATCACCGGCTATGCGTATATCCAGAAGAACGGACAATGTTTTGCCGACATGAACGGAATCTACAAAGATGGCCATATACCGGGATTTCAAAAAATGACCGGTGCGGTGCACGACCTGGACGGCAAGATCGTGATGCAGATTGCCCACGGCGGCGTGAATGCCACGCATGTGGCCCAAACCGGTGGCGATTGGGTAGCCGTGTCCGCAGGGAAAGACCCCTCCGGAGACGGGCCGAAACCCCGGGAACTGACCGCAGAAGAAATTGAAACGATTATCGACGCCTTTGGCCAGGCGGCAGGCCGGGTCCAGGAGGCCGGTTTCGATGGCGTGCAGATCCATGGGGCTCACGGGTATCTGGTTACACAATTTCTTTCCCCCCAGACCAATCATCGCGAGGATAAATGGGGCGGCAGTCTCGAGAACCGGATGCGATTTGCTGTCGAGACATGCAGGGCCATGAGAAGTCAGGTCGATGATGATTTCCCCATCATGATTAAGCTGGGCTGTCGGGATTACTCCCAGAGCGATGATCGCTTGACCATCGAAGACGGGGTGGCCGTTGTCAAGGCCCTTGAAGCCGAAGGGGTTTGTCACATCGAAATCAGCCACGGGATAGTCGCCGGACCCGAAGGGAAGAATTCCAGAGGTATCACAACGCCTGAACAGGAAGCCTACATGCTCCCCGATGCCCAGGCGGTCCGCAGCGCTACGGACATGCCTCTGGGTCTTGTCGGTGGGATGCGAAGCCTTGCCGTTATGGAAGATATTGTTCAATCCGGCACGGTGGATACCCTTTCCCTGTGTCGGCCCCTGATCCGCGAGCCCGATCTGATCAAGCAATGGGCCACCGGCCGATCGACATCGGCCGACTGCATTTCCTGCGGGCGGTGTTTCGGCCAAAAGGGCGACAGAGCAGTGATTATGTGCTCTCAGGTCACCTCAGAAGACAGCAAGGGGCGTTAACCATGGATCTGGAAGAAGCGATCAAAACGGCGATTGCCTATGAAACCCGAATCCACGATCTCTATCAAAAGGCGGCCACAACGGTTAGTGACCCAAAGGGACAACGGGTTCTCAAGGCATTGGGTGTCGATGAATTGCATCATCTTACCTATCTGACCGGCAGACTCGAGCACTGGCAGGAAACCGGCGAGTTGCGCGTCGAGAATCTCGAATCAACACTACCTCCCCTTGATGTGATTGATCTAGAAGTAGAAGATCTTGCATCCGAACTCTCACCGGATGACAGGGGAGACGAAAAACTACTGCTCAGCCGCGCACTGGCCATCGAGATTGAAACAAGTGATTTTTACCGGAAGATGGCTGGCGAACTGACCGATGCTGCGCAGGAAATGTTTGCCCGCTTTCTTGAATTGGAAAAAGAACATATTTCGGTGGTCCAGGCTGAACTGGATCATCTGTCGAAAAGTGGCTACTGGTTTGGCTTCAAAGAGTTTGATATGGAGTAGTGCTCTCAGGTCACCCACCCGCCTTTCCTGCACAATACTTGCCGCAGGAGTCGGCCTGTAAACCATTAAACAAGGTGTGCCGACGCCAAATGATTCTTCATGTGGACATGGATGCGTTTTATGCATCCGTTGAGCAGCTGGATGCTCCCGAACTCAGGGGGAAATGTATCATTGTCGGTGGACGCACCCATCGTGGCGTTGTTACAGCGGCCAGCTACGAGGCAAGAGCGTTCGGCATCCACGCTGCCATGCCCATGTACCGGGCAAAGGAAAAATGTCCTGACGCCATCATTGTCCCGGGAAGAATGAGCCGGTACAAAGAGATATCCGAACAGATCATGGCACTGCTGAACACATTTTCGCCGTTGGTTGAGCCGGTTTCTATCGATGAGGCCTATATGGACATATCCGGTTGTGAAACCCTTCACGGCACGCCGGAAGCCATCGGCCTGGCCGTAAAAAAAAGGATTCGAGACCGGCTCGAGTTGTCGTGTTCGGTGGGTATCGCCCCGACCAAATTCCTGGCAAAAATCGCATCGGATATGGATAAACCGGATGGTCTGACCCTCATTGAACCGGACGGGGTGTCGGCCTTCATCCAGGCGTTGCCCATCGGAAAAGTGCCCGGTGTGGGAAAGGTGATGGCGGGACAACTCCGCGCCATGGGGATTCACACACTGGGTGATGCGCGCCAAACCCCGGAAAAGACGTTGATCGATAAACTCGGAAAATTCGGACATCGCCTGATCGAGCTGTCACAGAATATCGATACATCCACAGTTACCCCCCACAGGGCGGCCAAATCCTTTAGTGCTGAGATCACACTGGGGGAGAATACCACCGACCGGAAACTACTGAATCAACATGCACTGAAACAATCCGAGCGTGTGGGTCGGCAACTGCGAAGCGCCGGTTTTCGAGCGAAAACCGTCAGCATAAAGATCAAGCACGGAGATTTCAAACAGGCCACGAGAAGCACGACGCTGACTGGACCAACGGATTCTTCGGAAGAGATATACCGTGCGGCCCGTAGGCTGATGGAAAACTATGTCATTACCAAGCCGATCCGACTTATCGGTGTCGGCACCTCAGGGCTTGTTTCCGGCGATACACCGGTGCAAATGGACCTTTTCCCCGGTGAGAAGGAAGGTGATAAAGCGTGGGGAAAGGTGGATAAGACCGTGGATTCGATCGTTCATCGATTCGGGAGGGGAGCTATCAGCAAGGCCTCTTTGCAGGACCTATAGGAGCAGGATGTATGCGGTTTGTTTCTGAATTTGCAGCGCTGTCTGTTTCGAAAGAACCCTCGTGGTGGCTTGTATTCAGCAACGACCGGATTCTCATTGATCCGGACAGCAGGACCGGCCCGATCCCGTTTGCCACGGAGTTGGCCGATCTGAATCCGTTGCCGTTAAGGCAACACCATCTGGGAAAACTCGATGGATCGCCGTGTTGTGCGGTGCAGGTTGCCGATGATGCCGTTGCCCCAGATGGGATGGTGTTTAAGGCGATTCGGGGACTGTTTGGTACCGTGGAAGATGATCTGGTGGGGCTCGCGGCTCGTGCCAACCAGATTCTCCGGTGGGATGAAGCGCATACCTATTGTGGTCGTTGCGGGATAGAGATGACTGCCAAGCCGGATGAAAGAGCGAAGATCTGTCCGGCCTGTAAGCTGGTCAACTATCCCCGTATATCACCGGCGATTATCGTGGCCATTACACGGGATGACAAGATTCTACTGGCCCGATCATCGCGGTTTCCGACTGCTTTTTATAGTGTTCTTGCCGGTTTTGTGGAACCGGGTGAGTCCCTTGAAGATTGCCTGCGCAGAGAGGTGAAAGAGGAAGTTGGCGTTAGCGTAAAGCGCATTCGCTATTTTGGCAGTCAGCCATGGCCCTACCCCGATTCCCTGATGGTGGGATTTACAGCAACCTATGCGGGCGGTGATCTTGTTATCGACAAGAAAGAGATTCTGGATGCAGGCTGGTTTGCCGCCGATGCCCTTCCCCAGACCCCCGGGAAGTTCAGCATTGCCGGGCGCTTGATTGATGGGTTTGTAAAGAAAAAGAAACGAGTGAGGCCCCTGGCTAGACCCCATCCAGTCTGATCGAGAAAGAAACGACGTCAATCGGTTGGGGTGAAAGCCCGCCATCTGCTTCGCCTAGAGATGAGGCGGGCGAGGCGGCTCGTTTCGGTGGTCGTATGTGGGTTGCGGTAAAGACCCAATCACGCCACGGCGTGACGCAACCGATCAACCAATACCGAGCCCTTGGTGTAGTTTCATATAGGTGGCACGTCGAAAGCCGGAACGTTGAGGTGGAAGAACATGCAACCGGTACGTGGATATCGACACCACCTATCACCAATAATCATGAAGCGGGCCTGCCAATGGCGTTATGAGTCGGGGTGCTGAGATATTTATCATCGCATTCACTTTTGAGTTGTAGATCCCCACGCTTCTCTGCTATGAATATGCGATTTTCAGGTGGTCTGTGAAGGGCAACAACCACAAATAGCGCCGATTGGCCCATATCTATAAAACCTTATGCAGTATGATACAAATTTGTTGATACGCTACCCTTAAAGAATTACTTTAATATTCTAGTCCGCCATGGCGATACAATTGATTTGTTCATCTTTAAAGGAGATGACCCATGACAGCAAAGTTCGTATATTATTTCGGTGAAGGAAGAGCAGACGGCGATGCCACCATGAAGAACCTATTGGG
>JAZFSW010000381.1:0-3667 GCA_036446375.1 Desulfobacterales bacterium
CAACGTTTGCTTTCTTGATGCTTTTCGTCCTATTGCTGTTGGAAGGGACTCATGAACTAAGATGGGACATGATAGAACCACCTGACTTCGTTTGTCAACGCTCTTGCCACGCTCTTACCACGCCTTCATTGAATCAGGCAGAAGCCCCCGAAGATCCTTATCCTTTCCCGGCGGGAAGCAAGTCAAGCGAAGACCCTACGCCATACAAAAAACCATTGACCTGATAGTTCGTTGACGCGATAATCCTTTCGTTGACTGGCAACCAAATGGCGCTTCAGGAGCAACCCATCCAGTCGAAGGAGGCGCTTTCGTAACACAGGCCGATTGTTTGAGATGTCTGGGGGAATAGCTGGTATGGATCCCAGAACGCTCAACCAACGGCCCCGAACCTCTATTGGAGAAAAGCAGATGTCGCTGAAAGAAACAAAACGTTTGAAGGCCGATGTGCTGATTATCGGTGGTGGTGGTGCCAGCCTGAGAGCTGCTATCGAAGCAAGGGAAATGGGGGCTGATGTCCTTGTGGTGTCCAAAGCCAGAATCGGTTATGCCAATAACACCTATATCTCAGCCGGCATATTTGCAGCCACGGGGTGGGGGGATCCGGATGACGATTATCGGGTTCACTTAAAGGATGCGGTCATCGGTGGCCGATTTGTCAACGACCAGAAACTGCTGGCGGTGGCCGTTCGTGAGGCGGGGGCCCAGGTTACCCTTCTTGAAAGATGTGGCGTGAAGTTCTTTAAACAAGAGGGTAAACTCCGCCTGGGTCGTGCACCGGGCCATTCCCATTCCCGACACGTGAATGTGTTTCGACAGGGGGGAAGCGGCTTTATGCTTCCACTGAAAGCCCAGGCTGAAAAGGTGGGGGTCCGCTTCAAGGATCAGGCCTTTATCACCCGATTGGTCAAACAGGATCAACAGATTGCGGGTGCCCTTGGTTTCGATTCGGATGGGTCTTTTCTTGTCTTCAGGGCAAAGTGCATTATCCTGACCACCGGGGGTTACAGCCGGATCTATCAAAGGACAAACAATGCCGCCGGGATCACCGGAGACGGTCTCGCATTGGCTTTTGATCTGGGACTCCCCTTAAGAGATATGGAATTCGTTCAGTTCTACCCCACCTCTCTTGGCAGTTCAGGAAATCGCAACATACTTTACGAAGGTATCGTTGCCCTGGGCAACGCGGTCCTTAGGAATGCAGAGGGGGAAAACATCATCACCAAACACCAGATAGACGATCCCAGGATAATGACCCGGGATCGTGTGTCACGGGCCATCATGGAAGAGATTCGAGAGGGTAGGGGGGTGGACGGCGGGGTCATCCTTGATCTTAGCACCGTAGCGGATCTTCCGCGGTGGGCCCGCGTGTTCCCGAAGACATGGTCGGCTGAGGAAACGGAAATGAAGGTTTCCCCGACAACCCATTTTTGCATGGGCGGTGTGATAACCGATGAACAAACCGAGACGGCGGTATCCGGTTTGTTTGCCGCCGGCGAGGTAACCGGTGGTGTTCACGGTGCCAATCGGTTGGGCGGCAACGCACTGGCAGAAGTCTTTGCACTGGGCGGCGTCGCCGGCCGGCAAGCAGCGCTCAGGGCAAGACAGATTGATATGCCGGACATTCATGACGATCCGATCTCCGTGGAAAGGGCCAGGCTGGCCGCCCTTCTTTCATCCGACGGTTCTGAAGATGCACATGATCAACAGGAGATTCGCCGTTTGCTCAAAGATGTCATGTGGCGTAAAGCCGGCGTCCTTCGTACCGATGAGGAATTAGGTGAGGCATTGGACGAGATCGAAAGACTCAATACCGACAGCAGGCGTCTATCGGTATCCAATGCCAGGCAGCTGATGAAGCTCCAGGAATTGCTGAATATGCTGTTGATTTCTGAAATGGTATGCTTGGCGGCCCGCCGGCGAACCGAGAGCAGGGGTGCCCACTTTCGCAGCGATTTCCCGAAGGAAGACAACACAAACTGGTTGAAGAATACCGTGATTCAGAAAACAGATGGCGCGATCGGCCTGACGGATCTGCCCGTATCCATGGATCACGTGAAGATGCCAGAAACTTGACTGAGGAGAGGAAGGCTTAACGCCGAGAATCTTAGGTACTGGCGTATGCCTCGAGGCCCGGCGTTCCCCTGTCAAGGCCATCTCCGGTAGCCTTTCTCTTATCAGAGCGCGTCTTCTTCGAGAAACTCAGCATAGTGTATTTTCGCGCAGGGATCACAAATGCCGTGGCTGAGGTCCTTGCTTAGGGAGTCGGTCATATAATCTTCAAGGGGCACCCATTTGGTTGAAGAAGAGCCACCGGGTCGTACGGCTTTGCAGTGGGCACAGATAGGAAGAAAATTCGCGCCGGTGTGGGATACGTAACCAAGGATGACGCCATTTACCACACGTGCAGAAAGGCGAATACTGAAAGATGTGCCGTCCCTATTCTTTGATTCTATCGGCCAATTCCGAACAGCCCCCTTCTCGGATATTTCCTTGATCAGCTGGTCTCTATCGTCAGAATTGGCGTAAAAGCTACTTGCATCTAATCCGATCAATTCATCCACTGAATAACCGTACATACCTGCAAAGGCTCTATTGACATTGATGATTCTGCCTGAAATATCCGTTTCGAACAGTGCTGTAGGATTGTCTAGATAGGATTGATTGTTTTTTTCCATCTCTGTGTTTATGATATTTTCAGCCTGTTTCTGTAATGTGATATCCTGCAGATAGCCATAGGCACGGATCGGTGTACCATCACTATCAAACTCAAAATGCCCCTGGGATCTGACAGTTATCTCCTCTCCGGAATCGGCCTTATGTATTCCAAACTCCACCTGCAGTGTTTCACCTGTTTTACGGGCTAGTTCTACGTGCTCACCGATAGTGCCCAGATCGCCTCTGTGAATAACCCTGGTGAGATTCTCATCTGTGGGTGCGACGTCTTCCCCATATCCTAACAGGGAATACAAGGACTTTGACCAGAATTGCTCACCGGTAAGAAGATTGTTGTCATAGCTACCGATGCTGGTAACATATTGAATATCTTCTAAATGTTCTTTTGTATGGCGGATTTCCTCATCTTGCTCTGCAATCGTTTCAAGCCGTGCCTTCATTGGCCGGAATACCAGGAAAAACATGATCGCACCCATAATCAATGCTATCGCTAAACCGTCTACAAGAAAGTGTATTCGGGTTGAGAATGTGACCCGTTCCAGAACCATCATGATGATTGCTTCAGAAACAAACGCAGAGGCGGTCAATACGAGGAACAATCGTCCCGGTGCAATATGTCCAATTGTCTTTTTCATTGTGATTCCTTGATAGGCTATCTCAGGTGTTTCCTCTCAGCCAAAGCAGGTATCGATAGTCCAAGGCGTATCTCTCTTGCTTTACCTGTCCGGGGTGAAGCTACCTGACTGCGTGCCCGGTTTCGCGAACACACTCAAGGAAATCCAGGATCTCGTGCGCCGTCCACTTCGGTTCCTCAATGGCCGTCATATGTCCCAGTCCGCGCATGACCACATGCCTATTGTCCGGGATCTCTTTGGCCATCAGCTCGGTTGGTTTGATGAAGACGTAATCAAACTCGCCTAACAGCAACAGTGTCGGGCAGGTGATCTGGCGCAATCCTTCAACCATCGGGTCCGGATCCTTGTAGAAGGATCCG
>JAZFSW010000382.1:0-5304 GCA_036446375.1 Desulfobacterales bacterium
GCGGATCGAAAACGATACCCTTGGTGACAGTTCATGATTTCTTCCGAGATTGACCTAATACAGATGATCAGCAACGCGGGTCTGGTCGTTCAGCTCGTTTTGCTGCTTCTCCTCTTTTTTTCCATCACATCATGGACGATCATTCTGATGAAATACCTGTATCTGAGAAAAGCCTATCAGGAGTCTTCCGTTTTTACCGATTTTTTCTGGAAGAGCAGAGATCTTTCCGATGCTTTTGCAAAGGCAAAGCGGCTCAGCAGCAGCCCTGTAGCCAGAACCTTTCGTGTGGGCTATCTCGAGTTGAAGAAGGTGAGCCAGTCCGGTGTGTCGACGACCTCCTCTTCCACAGCCGATACGGAATCTATCGGTTCTACATTCAGCGGAATAGAGAATGTCCAGCGTGCCCTGCGGCGGGCCATCGATATGGAAGTATCCCGGATGACGCAATTGGTGCCTTTTCTTGCGACCACCGGGAGCACGACGCCCTTTATCGGCCTGTTTGGAACCGTCTGGGGGATCATGAATTCCTTCCACGGTATTGGTCTTAGGGGCTCGGCCAGCCTTGCCGTTGTTGCTCCGGGTATTTCCGAGGCCCTGGTTGCGACAGCAGCCGGCTTGGCCGCGGCCATCCCCGCGGTGATTGCATTCAATTACTTCATGCAGAAAATTCGAACCATCGAAACAGAGCTGAGAAGTTTTTCGGCTGACTTCTTGAATATCATCGAACGGGATATTTTCAGAAACACCAGAGAGAATGCATAATGCTCGAAAATAGCAGTGATCGGTTTATGGCCGATATTAATGTGACACCGTTTGTCGATGTCATGCTGGTGCTATTGATCATATTCATGGTCACGGCACCGATGATGATGCAGGGGCTAAGTGTTTCTCTGCCTGAGACAACGGCTGAACCACTGGTTTCAGAAAAGGAACACCTGATGGTTACCATCGACAAGGACAGCAAGATTTATATTAACGATTATCCGGTGACGCCCGATTTCCTGAAGGACAAGCTGAAAAATATCCTTGCGGGCCGCTCGGAGCGAGAGGTATACCTGCGGGCAGATAAGACGATACCCTATGGACTGGTCGTGTATGTCATGTCCCAGATAAAAGGAGCCGGGGTTGACAAGCTGGGCATGGTTACGGTGCCCCCCGATAGGGACAAAGACGATAGAGCCACCGGAACCGGGAAGGAATAAAGGGCCAGATGCCTGCTCGTGTGGACCGAATGGGTGAGATGGGACATAACCCCCGCGTCATGGGGTTGTCCTTTTCTGTTTCAATGGCCTGCCATCTGATCTTTTTTGGGTTGCTGGTCCTTAAACCGGGCTATCAGCCCCGGAAGGTGTTCTCCCCGCCGGTGATCAATGTAAGTATTGTCACGCTCCCTTCACCGGAGGAAGCCGTTGAAAAGAAGGACAGTCGGGTGAAGCTTGCGGCAGACCCGGTACCTCTGGCAACCAAGGTAGCTAGGAGCAAAGGAGAAAAGCGCAACTCGGAAGCCATTTCCGTTGCACCCCGGAAATTCAAGGCCAAGACATCTTTAAAGAAGAAGACTTTTAAATCGTCCACCGTTCTCAAACGTGCCCTGTCGGAAATCGAGAAGAGAGTTGACGAATCCAGATCTGAACCAGTGGTAAAGGCGATTGATCGGCTTCGAAAGACCATTGACGAGACTCGGCAAGACCCAAACACCATGGAAAGACCCGGTGCCCGAGATAAGAGGGCATTGGAATTGATGGACATCTATAAAGCTGAAATTCCCTATCGAATACAGAAGAATTGGGTATTTCTGGAGCAGTTGGCCGGGGGGCGCACCGATCTTGTTGCCTGGCTGGTCATCGAAATCACGCCGGAGGGCCAGATACGGAATACATGGTTTGAGAAGCGATCCGGTAATGGCTATTTTGACGAGCAGGCTGAAAAGGCCGTGAAGAAATCGAGCCCGCTTCCGCCGCTGCCCGAAGGATACAAGCGCCCCTTTTTTAATGTGGGCCTGAGATTTACGCCTACCGGTCTGAAGTAGGAATTGAGGATTTACCCATAACAGGACGCCATTATGAAGAGGTACCGGATTGCCGCGATAGGTTTTATCATCCTGATGGGGAGTCTTGTGGGGTCACGGTCTTATGGGGCTGAATATGATTACATCGATATTACCAACCCTTTCTTGCGAAAGAGCCCCATTGCGATTCCCTTGTTCAAGGCATCCGTTGAAGATCCGGCTACCGTTTCGCTATCCAGGCTGGCATCCGATCTGCTGTCTTCAACCCTGTCGTTTACCGGATACTTTAGAATCGTCGAACCGGATGAACCGCTTCCTGAAAAGGATACGGGTGATATTGTCGCTTCAGCCATCGATTTTGGCTACTGGACGAAGACCGGCGCAGAGCTTCTGATCACCGGGGGCCTGGTGGTCACAGCGGGCGTCGTCGAGATAGAGCTTCGTCTCTATGACACCTTCAAAGAGACGCTGGTTGTCGGTAAACGGTACAAAGGATCGGTGAATGATTACCGGCAGATTATCCGCCGTTTTTGTAGCGAAGTAACCTACCAGATGGTCGGTAGTCGGGGATTCTTTGACAGCAAGATTGCCTTCCTTTCAACCGGTTCAGGACACAAAGAAATATATATCAGTGAATTTGACGGTTTCAATATTGTCCAAAATACCCATGACCAGACGATTACCCTTTCACCGTCCTGGTCATCAGATGGAAAATGGCTTGCCTATACATCCTTTTCAAAAGGCAAAGCCGATTTGTATATACGGCATTTGAGCGAGAAACGGGGGGCTGTGCTCAACAAGGAGGGGATCAATATTTCACCCTCATGGGTACCGGGCCGATTTTCCCTCGGAGCGACGCTCTCCTTTTCCGGTGATCAGGAAATTTATTTATTGACCGGGACCGGCAAAATTATTAAAAGACTGACACATAGTCGGGGGATTGATGTATCCCCCTCTTTTTCACCGGATGGGCAGAAGATGGCCTTTGTTTCCAGAAGGGCAGGGACCCCACAGATCCACATTAAGGACCTGGCGACCGGACAGATACGGCGGTTGACGTTTGAGGGCCGGTATAATACCCAACCCAGCTGGTCGCCAAAGGGAGACAAGGTCGCGTATTCGAGCCTGGCCGGGGGTAAGAGCAATATCTATGTTATCGGCATTGATGGCACGGGTATGATGCAATTGACACAGGATGAAGGGGATAATGAGTCTCCATCCTGGTCACCGGATGGAAGTCTGCTCGTTTTCAGCTCAACGCGGCAAGGACCATCCAGAATTTACATGATGAACGCTTTCGGTACCGATCAGCGTCGTTTGCTTGCATTGCCTGGAGAGCAATTCGAACCCCGGTGGTCGCCGAATCTGATCCACAATCCAGAATCGATGATGCGCACCGAATGATCCTTCCGGGGGGCTTTGATGGGGAGGGTTGACGCTGAGCAACCGTTGTAAACGTGTTGAAGGTGTAGTGCATCTAGCGCGCCACCGTTCACCTGGTGCCACAACGCAAAAAGGCGAAATCACTCGCAAGGTACTTTTTACTGAATGGTCCATAGAAGACATTATAACCATAGGGAGGTAAGAATGCAGAAAAGAAGATGGGTAGGTATAATGCTGTTACTCGTTGTTCCTGGCTTGCTGCTGACGGTTTCATGTGCACAGAGGGCCGCAAAACCCATGACAGAAAGCGAAGTAGAGACCATGGCCGTGAAAGTGGCGGAAAAGGCCCAACAGGAAGAGGTCGCCAAGCGACGGGTCATTGAGGAAAAACGCATCCGTGAAACGCGTGTCCGCCAGGAGCGTGCGAAGGCGGCCGCAGTAGAAAGAGCCCGAAGGACGGCAAGAAGCTCATTTCTTAATCAGGACATCCGATTTAACTTTGACAGTGCCGTTCTCCTTCCCATGGCAGAAGATCTGCTGAGAAAGAAGGCCGAATGGATGAGAAGCAATCCCGGTGTTACCGCCACGGTCGAAGGGCATTGTGATGAAAGAGGAACCAACCAATACAACCTTGCCCTGGGCGACAGGCGTGCTGCAAGTGCCAAGACCTACTTGATTAATCTGGGGATTGATGCTTCCCGCCTAAACGCGATCAGCTATGGCGAAGAACAACCCGTTGATCGCGGACATGATGAAGCGTCCTGGGCCAAGAATAGACGGGCCCATTTTGCGATCAAATAGAGATTTTTCAGTTGCGTAGACAGGGGCGAAAAGCACCACTGCGAAAAGCACCACTGCGAAAAGCACCCTGAGGCCGGATCCTCACTGATGGAATTTCGCCGGGATTGTGTCATTCTCTCTCTTGGGGCAGCAACTCGCGTCGTTTGGCGTGAAGCGCTGAAGGGCAAGAGCGTGTTGACCGTCTGGGGGGGGTGAACTGAGTGGCGAGCGCTTTGCCTGAAGGCGAAGCCGGTCCGCCTACCAGCGCCTGTAGCACAGCAATGGCGGGCAGGCATTCCTGACAGCTTTGCTGCAGAGAATTGTCTATCATTTCAGATAGGTTCGGGATCTTCTAAACAGTTATGAAAAACAGCGGCTGCATCTTACTTGCTTGTTTCGTGTTATTCGGTTGCACCTCTTCACAGGGGATGTCTCAGATCGATCTTCGTCTGTCTGCAATGGAGAAACTTGCAGGTATCCTTCAGCAGGACAATACTGCCCTGGCAAAGGAATTGAAGCAGCTCAATGCCCGGATCCAGCAGTTTGAGCAATCCAATGGGGGAAATCAGCTGACCATCAGAAGCCGGATCGCAAGCTTCCATGCCAATCTGGAAAAGCTCAGCGATCAGGTTCAGATCTTACACGGGAGATCAGAAGAGGCCGAGTATCTGTTGAAACAGATCAGCGACGATTTTGAAGATCGCGAAAAACATAACGCTGAGAGGATTGAAAGCATCGAAACAACCGACAGCGTAAACAAGGATCGCCTGGGACGGTTGGAAACTTACCTGGGATTTGAAACATCCGATCCGCTCGACTTCCCCATTGCCACGGATCTTGAAGCAAAGGACTTGTCCAACAAGGATCGCTACACGGCTTCCAAGCAGGCATTTGACAGGGGTGAACTGGAAACGGCCCGGCAAGGGTTTCAGATATTACTGAGGCAGTTTCCCACCTCCGATAGCGCGGACAATGCACAGTTTTGGATTGGCGAAACGTATTTCCGGGAAAAATGGTATGAAAAGGCAATTCTGGAATACCAGAAAGTTATTGAAAAATTCCCGAAAGGTAACAAGGTTCCGGCCTCGCTCTTGAAACAGGGGCTGGCATTTAACAAACTTCGTGATAAGGCC